>NZ_JBFAKW010000030.1:0-82884 GCF_040655955.1 Streptomyces sp. NPDC050263
GGCCGGCGGGCGGCCCCACACCACCCGCCGGCCTCCTGGTGCGGGATCGCCGTGGTCCCGTGCCAGAGGCTCGCACTCCCCACGTCACGAGCCTGCCTCGGCCGTCCCCACGGGGACCCAGGCGATCCCGGCTCTCAGAACGCGAAGAGGCTGCTCGCGGCAGCGTTCCTCACGCACTCGTTGGCGAAGGCGCGCTCGAAGGAGACGCGCTTGCCCTGCCACACGCCGTCGACGGTGACGACCACCGGGTCGTACTGCTTGGTGCACATGCCGTCGCCCGGACCGGCCAGGGCGTCCAGGTCACCGCCGGCGGCGCGCAGTTCGGCGCAGGCGAGGGCCGCGGCGGGGTGGGTGCCGGAGGGCCTCGGCGCGCAGTTCAGGGTCACGGCCCGGGCGGCGTCGACGGTGGCGGAGCTCTCTCCGTGGCCCACGGTCAGCACGAGTGCCGACGGGGCGTAGAGGGAGGTCGGCGCTGCGGCCGGGGCGGCGAGCGCGGACCCGGTGAGGGGTCCGCAGACGGTGACGGCCGTGAGGCCGAGGGTCGCTGCCCAGCGCGCGGTGTTCCGCATTGTGTGCATCCTTCCGCTCGATTCGGGGGTGTGCCGCTCCGGCTCCGATCGGTGCCGAACGCGACGAGCGCGAGTCTGCCGAGTCCGCCGCCGAATCTCACATCGACCCCACGGGTTTCAGTAACCTTGCGTATTGAATCAGTGGCGTGAAGTTACGGAATTCGAACGTTCCAACGCCGGAAGCAAGCGCTTCATGATCCCTTCGGTCGACCCGATGACCGGTTTTCATAGCTCCGTTAATCGGCCTGAAACATTCCGCTCGCGAGCGGAGTAATGTTGATTACATAATTACAGCAGAGCAGAAAGAGAAGCTGAGGGGCTGGTTCGCGGGCCGGCTGCCCGACGACCTCTTCGACGAGCTGATCGAGGTGGCGGTCGACCGCGAGGAGATCACCGTCGTCGGCCGCATCCCCGCGCCCCGGCTGGCCGAGGACGCTCCGGCCGCCGAACGGGAGGCCGCCGTGGCCGCCCGGATCCAGGAGTTCCGGGAGCGCACCCGCGAGGACCGCATGGCCGTGGCCCGAGACGCGGAGCACCGGTTCCGGCGGAAGGTGTCCTGGGGCGTGGTGTGCGACGGGGAGCGCGCCCTGTTCACCCACGTGGCCGCGCCCGTCATGACCCGGCTGCGGCAGCCCGAGCGTCAGGTCCTCGACACCCTGATCGCCGCGGGCGTGGCCCGCAGCCGCAGCGACGCGCTCGCCTGGTGCGTCCGGCTGGTCCAGCGCCACACCGACGACTGGCTCACCGAACTGCGGGACTCCCTCGAACACGTCCAGCGGGTACGCGCCCAGGGGCCGGACGCGGACACGGATCCGGACTCGGACCCGAACGCGGAGGACGTGGCTGATTCGTCCAATCTCAACGCCCAAGAAGGATGATTCGTCCTCTGGCCGGGGTCTGTCCCAGCGCCGTACCTTCGGCAGACCCCGATGAGGACGGCATCCTCCGCGTCGCCCACCCCCGCGACGAGACGGCCGTCCCGTGTACCGCGCCACCCCGCGCTCCGCCGTCGACCGCCCCGTTGCTGGAGCCCCCTTGACCCCGCCGCCTCCCGAACCCGCCCCGTCCACGCCTGCGCCCTCCCTCACCGAGGTCGAGACCCACGGCGTGGACCGCATCCCCGACGCCGAGCGCACCGCGACCCCGCTCGACCTGTTCCGGCTCGCCTTCGGCGGCGCGAACACCTTCTCCACCTGCGTTCTCGGCTCGTTCCCGATCCTCTTCGGCCTCTCCTTCTGGCAGGGGCTCGCCGCCACCCTCCTCGGGGTCGTCGTCGGCGCGCTGATCCTGTGCCCGATGGCGGTGTTCGGCCCGGTCACCGGCACCAACAACGCGGTCTCGTCATCCGCGCACCTCGGTGTGCACGGCCGGGTCGTCGGCTCGTTCCTCTCCCTCCTGACGGCGATCGCCTTCTTCTCCATCTCGGTGTGGAGCTCCGGCGACGCCCTGGTCGGCGGTGCGCACCGGCTCTTCGGCCTCTCCCGCAGCGATCTGACCTACGCCGTCGCCTACGCCCTGTTCGCCGGGCTGGTCCTCGCGGTGTGCGTGTACGGCTTCCGGTTCATGCTCTTCGTCAACAAGGTCGCCGTGACCTCGGCGACCCTGCTGTTCCTGCTCGGCGCGATCGCCTTCGCCGGCGACTTCGACCCGTCGTACGCGGGCGTCTTCACGGACTCCGCGGACGCGGCGACCGACGCCCTGTTCTGGCCGTCGTTCTTCGGCGCGGCCCTGATCGTGCTGTCCAACCCGGTGTCGTTCGGGGCGTTCCTCGGCGACTGGTCGCGCTACATCCCGGCGACGACCCCGCGCCGCCGGGTGATCGGCGCCGCGTTCCTGTCTCAGATCGCGACCCTGCTGCCGTTCCTCTTCGGTCTGACGACCGCGAGCATCATCGCGACGAAGGTCCCCGAGTACGTCGATCCGGCCGCCCCCGACTTCGTCGGCGGGCTGCTGGCGATCTCGCCGACGTGGTTCTTCCTGCCCGTGTGCCTGCTCGCCCTGATCGGCGGCATGTCCACCGGCACGACCTCCCTCTACGGCACCGGCCTGGACTTCTCCTCGGTGTTCCCGCGACTGTCGCGCGTCCAGGCGACCGTGCTGGTCGGCGTGCTGTCGATCGTCTTCATCTTCGTCGGCCGGTTCGGGCTGGACCTCGTCCAGTCCATCTCGACGTTCGCCACGATGATCATCACCTGTACGACGCCGTGGATGGTCGTCATGATGCTCGGCTTCTGCACCCGCCGCGGCTGGTACGACCCGGAGGCCCTCCAGGTCTTCAACCGCCGTCAGCGCGGCGGCCGTTACTGGTTCGCGCACGGCTGGAACTGGCGGGGCATGACCGCGTGGTGGGTGGCGGCCGTCCTCGGGGTGCTGTTCACGAACATCCCGGGCCAGTTCGTCGGCCCGCTCGGCGACCTGGCGAACGGCATCGACATCGGCCTGCCGCTGTCCCTGGCCGTCGCCGCCGTGCTCTACCTGACGCTGCTGCGGATCTTCCCCGAACCCCGGGCGGTGTACGGCCCGCGGGGGCCGCGGCTGGCCCGGACCGTGGAGGTGCCGGTGCCGCCGATCACCGGACCGGGCGCGCCGACCGAAGAACGCGCGACCGAGCCGCTTCGCCACTGACCCGCGGAACCGCTGAACTGCTGAACTGCTGACCGGTCCCCCGCGCGTACCCGCCGGTATGGTCGCCGTGCGACGCACGCTCGACGCGCTCGACCACGGACGACGAGAGGCGGGACCGACCGGATGGCCAAGCACTGGGGAGACTTCCAGTACGAGATCTATCTCAACGGGATGACGGGCGCGGTGCCCCGGCTGCCCACCGACCTGACCCGGCTGGAGGAGCTCACCGAGCAGCGCCTCGGGCCGGGTCCGGTCGGCTATGTGGCGGGCAGTGCGGGGGACGGCAGCACGGCGCGGGCGAACCGGGCGGCCCTGGAGCGCCGCCGGATCGTGCCGCGCATGCTGCGGGACGTGCACGAGCGGGACCTGTCGGTCGAGGTGCTGGGCCGCGCACTGCCCGCCCCGCTGGCGCTCGCGCCGGTGGGCGTGCTGTCGATCATGCACCCGGAGGCGGAGTCCGCGGCGGCCCGGGCCGCGGCCGCGCAGGGGGTGCCGTACATCCTGTCGTCGGCGTCCAGCACGCCCATCGAGCAGGTCGCCGAGGCGATGGGGGACGCCGAGCGCTGGTTCCAGCTGTACTGGTCCAAGGACCGTGAGGTGACCCGGAGTTTCCTCGGCCGGGCGAAGGCGAGCGGGTTCACGGTGCTCGTCGTCACCCTGGACACCCCGATGCTGGCGTGGCGGCCGCGCGACCTGGACCAGGCGTATCTGCCGTTCCTGCACGGCGTCGGCACCGCCAACCACTTCACCGACCCCGCCTTCCTGGCGGGTCTGGCCAAGCCGCCGCACGAGGACCCGAACGCGGCCGTCCTGCACTTCGTCGGCCTGTTCGCGGACCCCGCCAAGACCTGGCCGGACCTGGCGTTCCTCCGGGAGAACTGGGACGGCCCGATCGTCCTGAAGGGCGTCCTGCACCCGGACGACGCCCGGCTCGCCGCCGACGCGGGCATGGACGGCGTGGTGGTCTCCAACCACGGCGGCCGCCAGGTGGCCGGCTCGGTGGCGGCCGCCGACGCGCTGCCCCGGATCGCCGCGGCGGTGGGCGACCGGCTGACCGTCCTGTTCGACAGCGGGATCCGCACCGGCGACGACGTCTTCAAAGCCCTGGCTCTGGGCGCGCGGGCGGTCCTGCTGGGCCGGCCCTACGTGTACGGCCTCGGCCTGGACGGACAACCCGGCGTCGAGCACGTCATCCGCTGCCTGCTCGCCGAGTTCGACCTCACCCTGGCCCTGTCCGGCCACGCCACCCCGACGACCGTCGGCCCGACAGACCTGGCCGACGAGCCACGGTGAGCTCCGACTGACGCCACGCGGCCGGGACGCAGCGCCCACGCGCCGCGCCCGGGCAGCAAAACCCCGCCGGACCGGCGACGGCCGACGGCCGATCCGCCCGCGGGCACGCAACGGCCCACGAGGTCGGCGGCTCGTCGGCGGCCGGGGTTCGGGCGCTCAGGCCGTTCCGTCTGCCAACTCGATCGGCTGGGCCGACGGTGGGGCGTCCGTGCCGGTGACCGCCAGGGAGCCGGGAGTGGCGGTGGGGGTGTCGGTCAGCCAGCGTTGGCCCGTGGAGTGGTCGCGGACCTTGACGACGACGTCGGAGCCCGCGACCTCACCGGCGGTCGCGAGGGCGAGCGCGTCGTCCCAGCGGGGCAACAACTCGCCCTGGACCGTGAGGTCGTAGCGGACGTCGTCGCCGCGGGCGTCGGTGGCGTCCGCGCACGCGCCGAGCATGACCACGCCGGCGTCGACGTGCGAGTCCACGCACAGGTCGGGGTGGGCCGCGCTGCGCAACTGTCCGTCGTCGCTGTACGACCACAACTGCGTGTCGTCGGACGAGCAGGCGGCCAGTTCGACGGTGGCCCCCGACTCCGCCTCGCCGTTGATGTCGAGACACAGGTCGGCGGCGGCGTTGCGCAGCCGGGTCTGCTGCGGTGCGGTGGGCAGTTGGGCGGTGTCGGGGGCCGTCGGCCCGGCGGTGACGGACGGCAAGTCGACGCCGGGGACGCTGCCGCTGGTGGAGGCGGCCGGGTCGGCGCCGCCGTCGTCGGACCACATGCCGGCCGCGAGCAGCGTCGTCAGCAGCCCGGCCGAGGCCAGGCCGACGCCGGTGAACAGGGCGCGCGGGGAGCGCGGCGAGCGCTCCTCCCCGGACGTTCGGCGGCGGGGCGAGGGAATGCGCGAGAGCAGGTTGCCGCCGCGCTTTCCGCGCGTGCCGCCCCCGCCGCGATGCCGGGCGGAGCCCTTGAGCCGTACGGGCTGCTGCTTGGTGCGGCCGGGGCGGGTGTCGTGGTAGCGGCGGGCGCCCCAGCCGAGCACCGCCTCGGCGAGCAGCAGGCCGAGGCCGCTCTCGAAGTGGCCGAGCTGTTCGGCGGCGGAACGGCAGTAGCGGCACTCGTCCAGGTGCTTGCGCACGTCCGGCAGGAGATCGCCGCCGCGCCGGATGGGCGCGTCGAGGAGCCGGTTGTAGAAGCGGCAGTCCTTGCTCGGCGCGAGTTCCGCGTGGGCGCGGACGACGCCCTCGCGGAGCTTTTCCCGCGACTGTTCGAGGGCGGCGGCCACCGCGTCGGTGTCCATGCCGAGGAGCCCGGCGGCGACGGTGATCTGCTCGGCCTCGACCTCCACGTGCCACAGGACGCAGCGGGCGACCGCGGGCAGGCTCTGGAACGAGCGTTCCGCCAGCACCCGGTTCTCCGGCGTCATGGACTTCGCGGCCCGCATTCCCCGCGCGCCGGCCGGCTTGCGCAGCACCGGCAGTACGCCGGACAGCCCCTCGTCGGCGGACCACATCCCGGCCATATCCCGCACGGTCACCAGCAGCCGGGGGCGCAGCGCGGTTCCGGGCTCGCCCAGTTTGAGCCGGTCGAGGACCTGGTGGAAGGCGCCCGCGGTGAGCATGGAGGCCACGTTGCCGGAGGAGGCGAGGCAGATGGCCGCGTACTCGTGCACCGGCCGCCAGTGCCGGGCGATCAGCAGGGCGGTGGACTGGGCGACCTCGCTGTCCGCGCCGCCGCGTATCCCGGCGGCGAGGGACTCGTCGGATTCTCCGGGGCCCGCGCCCGGCGGAGGGTACGGCGGAAGAGGAGGTTGAGCGGTGGGCACTGAGCGAGTTCCTTCGGTACGTACCTGTTCGGTGCGGCAGGGAGCGCGAGTTCGCCTCCGCCGACGAACGCAGGGGACCCGGCCTCGACCCCCCGCACGGGTGGTTCACCTTTGCACAACTAAGTCGTGCGCAACAAGGCGGCCGCCGAAGCCGCGCTTTGTTGATGGAAAGTCGATAAGCGTAAATCAACTCCCACCGTTGGTCGCGCCTTTCTGCGGCCTTGAGGAACCGCGCCGGCGTCCGGGCCGACATCCGCCCCTGCGCCCCGTGTGAATCACGCGCACGCGGCGGAGTCCCGCGCACGCTCCCGGCCCACCGGCCCGCGTAGTTGGCTGGAACCGGCCACTTCCTCGGAGGCCCCGCGCAGGACGGCGGCTCTCCTGCGCGAAACGGCCGCCGGCCCTGCTCCTCCCGCCCGGGGCCGGCGGCCCACAGCACTGTCGGCGCGCGCCTATATCTGCCAGGACCTCAACCGGTCCGCCGCGCCGTAGACGTCGGTCTTGCCGTCGATCAGGTCCCGGGCGAGGTCGACGAGCGCGCCGTAGGGCGGGTCGATGCCGACTCCGCTGGTGAACATGTACGCCACCGCCGTCGCGCAGGCGAACCGGGCGTTGGCCGAGGGCAGCGGCTTGAGCAGGGTGAGGGTGTGCAGCAGCGCGGCGGCCCGCCAGGCCGGATCGGAGTCCACGCCGAGTTTCGGCGGGTCGACCCGGTGCCGGGCGACGGCGGCGACCAGCGCCGAGAAGTCGTTGACGGTGGGCTGCTCGGGCAGTACTTCTTCGTGGCGCTGGAGCAGCCAGGGCACGTCGATGTGGATGACGGATGTCATCGGTCAGGCGACCCGCCCCTCGCCCTGGACGGAACGTTCGTCGTCGGGGAAGGCGGCTGCGAATTCGTCGGCATGGGACGCGAAGAACCTGCGGAAGGCCTCCGCGCCCTCCTGGAGCGCCCGGTGCCGCGCGATGTCGGCCGCGGCCGCCTCTCGCACGAGTGCCTTCATCGACGTGCCGCGTTCCTTGGCGATCTGCCGCAGGTCCTCCAGCTCGCGATCGCTGAACTCCACATTGAGGGCTGGCATGCCCTTCACGGTACCGCGCGGGTACTTACTCGTAAATATCCCCAGGTCAAACTGATGACCGCGCGGTACCGCAAGGTGGTCTACCGGTGCTCCGCCCTGCCCGCTCCTGATCGGAGCGGGTCTATCCCTGATCCGCCACGAAGGACGCCATCCGGGTCAGCGCCGCGTTCCAGTTGATCGCCGTCTCGTTCGTCGACCAGGACTGGATGTCGTCGATATAGCAGAACTGGCCCACGCAGCCCTGGAGCTTGCTCTGCGCATAGGGGTCCTGGATGCTCGAGTTCGGTCCGCCCGCCAGGGTGCCGGCCGGCGGGTTCGGCAGGTTCGGGTCGAGCTGGTGCGCGTACCAGCGGCTGTGCTGGTTGTGGGAGTCGACGTCGCCGTAGCCGGTGACGTAGGAGATGTTCAGCGCGTTGCGACCGAGGACGTAGTCCATGCTCTGGACGGCCGCGTCCCGGTACTTCGAGGCGCCGGTGAGGTCGTAGGCGGTGGCGATGACCACGGCGTTGTTGAGGACCTGGTGGCTGGAGCCCCAGTCGTAGCGGTTGCCGTCGGGCGCGTAGGGCATGCCGTACGGCTGTGCGGCCAGCGTGGCGAGGTAGGCGTCGGCGCCCCGCACCACCGAGCGGCGCACCTGGTCCCGGCCGGGCAGCTTGTTCGGGACGGTCGCGAGGTCGAGCCGGCCGGCGGCTGCCGTACGGGACCAGTCGAAGCCGTTGGGGACGAAGATGTCGGCGGTGTGCGCCGGGGAGTTCAGCACATGGTCGGCGAACCGCTTCTCCCCGGTGGTGAGATACAGCTCGGCGGCCGCCCAGTAGAACTCGTCGGTCGCGTCGTCGTCGTTGTAGGCGCCGCCGCCGTTGCCGTCGGCCGGGTCGGCGTGGACGGCCGGGTGGGCGAGGGCCGCCGTCCAGGCCTTGCGCGCCGCCGTGAGGGCCCTCGCCGCGAACGCCTTGTCGTAGGGCCGGTAGAGCCGGGCCGCCTGGGCGGCCGTCGCGGCCAGGTTGAGGGTCGCGGCAGTGGTCGGCGGGTGCAGTTCGCGCTTTTGCGGGTCTGCGCTCGGCAGCAGCGGCAGACCGGTCCACTGTTCGTCGTGGATCTTGTGATGGGCCATGCCTGCGAGGGGCTGCCCGTCCGGCACCTGCATCTTCAGCAGGAAGTCCAGCTCCCAGCGGGCCTCGTCGAGGATGTCCGGCACCCGGTTGCCGCTCTCGGGGAGGGCGAGCGCGCCGTCGCCGAGCTTCGCCGGGCGGCCGGTGCGGGCGACGAGGGAGCGTTCGTAGGTGCTCAGCAGCTCCCAGGCGGCGATGCCGCCGTTGACGACGTACTTGCCGTGGTCGCCGGCGTCGTACCAGCCGCCGGTGACGTCAAGGGTGTAGTCGCACACCCCGCTCTGGCAGGGGACGGCCGAGTCGCCCTGGTTGGGGGCCACGCCCACATGCCCGGCGGGCCTGCCGTAGCCGGGGCGCAGGTCGTCCCGGATCGCGATGCCGCTGCGCTGTGTGTAGTAGTACTTCGCCGCGTCCAGCCGCAGTCGCTCGTAGCCGGCCGCGCCGATGTCGAAGGGGTGGCTGGTCTCGCCGTCGGCGACCAGTGCGAAGCCGGCGCCGGGCTTGCGGTAGGCGCCGAAGTCGATGGAGTGGACGTGCTGGCCGGAGGAGACGTCGAGGCCGCGCGGCACGCTCCAGCCGTGCGCGACCGTCGCCCCCGCGCCGTTCTTCAGCTGCCAGGGCAGCTTCGCGGCGGCGTCGGTGACGAGCGTGGCGTTCTTCGGCCCGGCGGGCAGATAGCCGACCTGGTTGACCCGCACCCGCGGCCCGGTGTCGGGCTCGTAGACCTCCGGCGGCACCCCGCCCAGCAGCGAGACGTCGTCCAGGCAGAACCGCCAGGGATCCGCGCTCCCGCCGACCTGGAAGGCGACCTGCCCCTGTGCGCTGTCGACCGGCGAGGTGAACGTGTAGGAGTACGAGCCCCCCGCCGCGTCCAGCACCGGGCTCGCCTCGTACCAGGTGTCGTACGGGGCCGCCCCGAGGCCCACGATCGCCCGCACCACGTGCCCCTCGGGCACTCCGGAGGCCCTGAAGGAGAAGCGGTACGACGACCCCTTCACCAGGGTGATCGCGTCCTGGCCGACGGCGGAGTCCCAGCGGTCGACGGTGCCGCCGGGCACGTCCGCGCAGAGTCGGCCGTCGGTGAGAGCGCCGGTGACGTTACTGGTCCACCACGGGTCGGCGGTCGTGTCGAAGCCGCCGTTCCTGACCTGCTCGACCTCGTCGGCGCCGGCCTGTTGCACGGGCAGCGCGGTGAGCGCCGCGCCCAGCAGGGCCGCGAGGGACAGCAGGGCGGTGCTGCGTCGTTTCACGTCCGGGCTCCTCGGTCCAGTGGGAGCGCTCCCAGGGAGGGGTCGCAGGACATGTTTGTTGCAGTCATGACACTCCGTCAACAGGTCGGACGAGATGACCTCGGGGCCGTTGTCAGTGGTGCGTCCTATTGTCGGCGGCAGGAGCACTCGTCGCGCACACGAAGAGGAACGGGAACCGCCATGACCACCCTGCCCGACCGGCCGAACACCGCCCTGCTCGTCATCGACATCCAGAAGGGCGTGATGGCGGGCACGCCCCGGCGCGACGAGGTGATCGCCAACATCGACACCCTGATCGACGCGGCGCGCGCACAGGACGTGCCGGTGATCTGGGTGCAGCACTCCGACGACGACCTCGAACGCGGCAGCGAGAACTGGGAGTACGTCGAGGATCTGGTCCGGCTCGGCTCCGAACCGCTCGTCCACAAGACCTACTTCGACTCCTTCGAGGACACCGAGCTGGAGTCGCTGCTCGCCGAGCGCGGGGTGGGCCGGATCGTCGTCACGGGGGCGCAGACGGACGCGTGCATCCGCTCGACCCTGCACGGCGCCTTCGTGCGGGGGTACGACGTCACGCTGGTGGGCGACGCGCACACCACGGAGGACCTCAGCGAGTACGGCGCTCCGGCCCCGGAGCAGGTGATAGCCCACACCAACCTGTACTGGTCCTGGCAGAGCGCGCCCGGCCGCAGCGCGGGCACGGTGGACACGGCGAAGGTGACGTTCGAGGCGGCCGAGGCGGGCTGAGGGGCCAGGCGGTGTCCAGCCGGTTCCTTTCGGCCCGAACACCGCCTGCCCCTGCCCGGTCGGATCGGCTACGCCTCCAACCTGCTGATGCGAACGGCCCCTTGCACCGTGCCGGGTGCGCTGCTGGTCAGCGTCAGCCGCAGCTTCGAGCCGCGCACGGGGGCGAAGGTGAGTGCCGTCGGCGCGTCCGAGGCGGTGGCCCAGTCGACGGCGGCCCCGGTGACCGGCACATACCGCTCGCCGTCGAAGACCTCGACCTCGACGGACGCGGGCAGACTGTGCGTGGCGTCGACGGTGAAGGACACCTCCACCCGGCCGAAGTCCCGGGCGCGCCCGTAGTCCACCGACACCCAGTCCTCGGGCCGGGCTCCGTTGAAGGCGGGCAGCAGGGCCGTGGCCGCCTTGGCGAAGGCGTTGGACCAGCCGGTGGCCGGGTCGCCGTCCAGCATGGCGGCGGGCAGGGTGTCCGGGCGGCCTGAGTAACCGGCGTCCGCGGAGGGGAAGTTCGCCGGCCCCGGGAGGTCGGGGGCGAAGGCGGCGGCCGGGGTGGCGGCCGTCGAGCGGGCGGGCGTGGCGCGTACGGCGACCGTGCCCTTGCGCAGACCGTCCACGCGCGCGGTCACCTTCAGCGCGCCGGCCCCGGTCCCGGAGCGCACGATGGCGAGGGCCTTGCCGCAGAACGCGGTGCGGGTGCTGGCCTGGTACCGCTCGGCGCTCTCCTCCCGCCCGTTGTCGAGGCCGGCGAGGGAGCCGCCGGTCACCTCGAAGGAGATGAGGTGTTCGGCGTCGGGCACCACGGTCCCGCGTGCGTCGACCACGTCGGCGGTGACGAAGACGAGTGAACGCCCGTCCGCCGGCAGGGACCTGCGGTCCGCGGTGAGGCGGACGGCGTGCGGGGCGCCGGCCGTGCGCAGCCGGTCGACGGCGACCGTGCGGCCGTTCCTGCGCGCCACCGCCTTCAGCTCACCCGGCGCGTACGGCACCTGCCAGGTCAGATGCAGCTTGCCCGCGCTGCCGTTGGGGCTGGTGTAACTGCCGGGGTAGGGGCCCGTGGTGAAGGTCTTGTCGTCGCCGGTGGCCTCGGTGGTCTCCAGGTAGCGGCGGCCGTCGACGGTCTTCTTCGTGTCGAACTTCCGCGCCCCCAGGGACTTTCCGTTCAGGTACAGCTCGACGGTGTCGACGTTGGAGTACGCCCACACCTCGACCGTGTCGCCCGCCGCGTGGTTCCAGGTCGTCGGCAGCAGATGGACCATCGGCTCGTCGACCCACTGGCTGCGGAAGAGGTGGTACATGTCCTTCGGGAAGCCGGCCGTGTCGACCGCTCCGAAGAAGGACGCCTTCACGGGGAAGACGTTGTACGGCGTGGGCTCGCCGATGTAGTCGATGCCGGACCACAGGAACTGCCCGGTGAACCACTTCCGGTCGCGGTCCTTCTTGTGCCCGTACTCGCCGCTCATCGTCCAGGAGGCGAGGTTGTTGTCGTAGGACGAGGTGGCGCGCTTGCCCGGGGTGTGGTTCTCGCCGGTGTTGAGGTGCTGGGGCTCCTGGTACGTGCCGCGGGTCGAGGTCTCCGAGGAGGACTCGGACTCGAAGAGGAAGAGGTGCGGGTAGGTCGCGTGCAGGACGTCCACGGACTTGGCGGTGTTGTAGTTCAGGCCGAGGCCGTCCAGCTTGGCGAGCATCAGGTCGGCGGCGGAGCCCTTGGCGGGCGGGGTGCGGTACTTGTCCGAGCCGATGATCAGCGGGCGGGTGTCGTCCACGGCCCTGATCGCGGTGATGATGCGGTCGGCCATGGCGAGACCGGCGGTGGAGGTGGAGTCGGTGATCTCGTTGCCGATGGACCACAGGAGGACGGCGGGCGAGTTGCGGGCGGCGAGCACCATCTCGGTGGCGTCCTTCTCGCACCACTCGTCGAAGAACCGCCCGTAGTCGTACCGCGTCTTGCCGGTCTTCCAGCAGTCGAAGGCCTCCACCAGCATCACGATGCCCAGTTCCTCGCAGACCTGGATCATCTCCGGCGACGGCGGGTTGTGGGAGGTGCGGAAGGCGTTGACGCCCATCGACTTCATGATCGTCATCTGTCGGCGGACGGCGTCGACGCTGATCGCGGCGCCGAGCGCGCCCAGGTCGTGGTGGAGGTCGACGCCCTTGATCTTGGCGTGGGTCCCGTTGAGGTGGAAGCCCTCGTCCGGGTCGAAGCGGAAGGTGCGGATGCCGAAGGGGGTGCGGTAGGTGTCGGTGCGTCGGCCGGCGACGCGCAGTTCGGTCTCCAGGGTGTAGCGGTGCGGGGTCTCGAAGTCCCAGCGAAGGGGGTCTGTCACGGTGAGTTCGTGGGTCTCCGTGACCCGGTCGGTCACGGCCACCGTGGAGGAGGTGCGCGCGACCGTGCGGCCGCCCGGGGCGAGGATCCGGGAGACGACCTCGACGTCCGCGCCGGCGCCGGACGCGTCGGCGACGGTGGTCGCGACCCGGACCACGGCCCGTTCCTCGGTGATCTCGGGGGTGGTGACACAGGTGCCCCAGCGGGCCACGTGCACCGGCTCGGTGACGACGAGCCGGGCCTCGCGGTAGATGCCGCTGCCGGAGTACCAGCGGCTGCTCGGGAGCCGGTTCTGCACCTTGACCGCGATGACGTTCTCGGTGACGCCGTCGGTGTGCAGCAGATCGGTGAGGTCGAAGGCGAAGCCGGTGTACCCGTAGGGGTGCCGACCGACCTCGGTGCCGTTGCAGTAGACGTAGGAGTCCATGTAGACGCCGTCGAACTCGACCGAGATCCGCCGGCCGGCGTCGGCGGGCGGCAGGGTGAAGACGAGGCGGTACCAGCCCAGGCCGCCGGGGAAGAAGCCGGTGCCGCTGGTCGTGCCGTGCTGGGTGGTGGGGGTCTGCTCGATGCTCCAGTCGTGCGGGACCGCCACCGCGCGCCAGGTCGAGTCGTCGTAGCCGGGGGCGGCGGCGTCCGCGTACTGCCCGGTCGGGTCGGTGATCCCGCCCGGGTTGGCCAGCGCGAACCGCCAGCCGTCGCGCAGCGGGACCGTGCGTCGACCGGGGGCGCTCGCGAGGCCCTCGGCGGCCTGCGCCGCCGGGATGCCGAGGAGCGCTCCGGCGGCGGGTGCGGCCGCGGAGGCGAGTAGGACCGATCTGCGAGTGACCGTCATGGTCGGCTCTCCCTCATCAGGAACCAGAAGTACTCACAACTGATCGTTAACAAACAGAATCTGACGACGCGCCACTCCGGCCCGTCAAGGGCGCGGAAAGCGCGTTCCATCCAGACCGTGCGGAGAGAGGCGGGCGGGGGACGTGGGGCAGGCGGCCGCGCGGGAGCCTCACGCACTAGGCTGGAGCCCGAGTTATGCACTTGTTCACTGTGCGTAAGGGCGATGGAGCGGCGACGATGAGCCCGGTGGATCCGTTCGACGATGCCTCGACCGCGCGGGCCGTCATCGACGACCGGGGGAACGTGGTCCGGTGGGGCGCCGGCGCCCGTCGGCTGCTCGGGTACGAGGCGGCCGAGGCCGTGGGCCGTCCCGCCGCCGACTTCCTGGCCGACGCCGACGCCGACGTCATCACCGACGCGGACGCGGACGGAGACGTCGGCGCGAGCCCGCTCGCCGTACCGGTCGGCCCTCGATGGAGCGGCACGCTGGCCCTGCGGCACCGCGACGGCCACACCGTGTCCGTCTGGCTGCTCGCCCTGCGCCGGCCGCCGCACGGCTGGCAGGCCGTCGTCCCGCCGGCGACCGCGGACCTCCACCCGCCGGACGACGCGCTGACCTCGGAGGCGATGCGACAGTCCCCCTGCCCGATGCTGGTCTGCGACCGAGAGCTGCGGCTGCGCTGGATCAACGACCGGATGGCCGAACTGATCGACCTGCCCACCCACCCGGTCACCGGTCTCAGGATCACCGACATCGGCGTCCGCCGGGAGAACGCGGAACTCGAGGAGCAGCTGAACGACGTGCTCGCGACGGGCCGGCCGCGGGACATCGAGAACTACCTCCGCCCGAGCGGCCTGCGGAACGCCTCCGCTCATCTGACCCGGCTCGCCCCTCTCACCGACGCCGCCGGCCGGGTCCAGGGCGTCTGTCTGACCGGCCATGACTTCACCGAGCACTACCTCGCCCGCGAGCGGCTGCGGCTGGTCAACGAGGCGAGCCTGAGCATCGGCACCACCCTCGACGTGACCCGGACCGCTCAGGAGCTGGCGCGGTTCTGCGTCCCCGCGCTCGCCGACTTCGTCAGCGTCGATCTGCTCGACCCGCAGGACGGCGTGGAACCCCCGGCCCGGTTCGCACCGCCCGTGCGGCTGCGGCGCACCGCGCACGACTCGGTCAGCCCCGGCACCCCGGAGGCCGTGGCCCGGCCGGGCGAGGCGCAGGACTACCCGGCGGGGTCGCCGCAGGCCGACTCGCTGGTCGCGGGGCGCAGCATCGTCCGCACGGTGGCCGGCGGCGAGCTGGACGCCTGGCTGACCTGGGACACCGCGCGCGCCGCCCGGGTGCGGGAGCTCGGCATCCACGGCACGATGTCCGTGCCCATCCGGGCGCGGGGCGTGACCCTGGGCGTCGCCGTCCTCACCCGGTTCCGCCGGCCCGACCCGTTCACCCCGGACGACGTGCTGCTGGCCGAGGAGGTCACGGCCCGGGCCGCGGTCTGCATCGACAACGCCCGCCGGTACTCCCGGGAGCGCGAGACGGCCCTCGCCCTGCAGCGCAGCCTGCTCCCGCGCACCCTGCCCCGGACGGCCGCCGTCGAAGCCGCCTCCCGCTATCTGCCGGCCGCCCGCGCCGGGGTCGGCGGCGACTGGTTCGACGTGATCCCGCTGTCCGGGATGCGCGTCGCCATGGTCGTCGGCGACGTCGTCGGGCACGGCGTCCAGGCCTCCGCCACCATGGGCCGGCTGCGGACGGCCGTGCGTACCCTCGCCGACATCGATCTCGCCCCCGAGGAGCTGCTGACCCACCTCGACGACCTGGTCCTCAGGCTGTCGGAGGAGGCCGGCGGGGAGGGCAGCCCCGGCGAGGTCGGCGCGACCTGTCTGTACGCGGTGTACGACCCGGTGTCGCGGCGCTGCGTCCTGGCGCGGGCCGGGCATCCGCCGCCGGTGGTGCTCCGGGCGGACGGCATGCCCCGGCAGGTCGAGCTGCCCGCCGGTCCCCCGCTGGGCCTGGGCGGACTGCCGTTCGAGTCCGCCGAGCTGGAGCTCGCCGAGGGCAGCGTCCTCGCCTTCTACACCGACGGTCTGATCGAGTCCCGGGAGCGGGACGTGGACACCGGTCACCGGCTGTTGTCCGAGGCCCTCGCGGCGCACTCGGACTCCCTGGACGAGACCTGCGACCGGATCCTGCACACCCTGCTGCCGCCCGGCGGCGCCGCCGACGACGTGGCCCTGCTGCTCGCGCGCACCCGGGGCCTGCCCGCCTCCCAGGTCGCGACCTGGGACATCCCCGCCGACCCCGCGCTGGTCGCGCCGATCCGCAAGCAGGTCGTCGAGCAGCTGTCGAACTGGGAGCTGAGCCAGGCGTCGTTCACCACCGAGCTGGTGGTGAGCGAGCTGGTCACCAACGCCATCCGGTACGGCTCGCGCCCCATCCGGCTGCGGCTGATCCACGACACGACGACGCTGATCTGCGAGGTGTCCGACAACAGCCACACCGCCCCGCATCTGCGCCGGGCGAAGACCTGGGACGAGGGCGGCCGCGGACTGCTGCTGGTGGCCCAGCTCACCCAGCGCTGGGGCAGCCGGCACACCCCCGAGGGCAAGACGATCTGGGCGGAGCTGTCGCTGTTCGAGGAGGAGTGAGGGCGCCGGGCAGCGTGTCCGGGGCTCTTACCCTCCCGTGTTTTGATGGAGGAGCACCCGGACCTCTTCGATGGGCGGGCACCGCCAGATCCCGTCCCGGAGTACCGCCCTGAACACCTCGCTCGCCGAAACACTGTCCGTCGTCCTGCTCGTCGCCGCGCTCGGGTGGGCGGTGCTGCGTCCCGCCGGGCGGTCGGAGGCCCTGGTCGCCGTCCCCGCCGCGGCCGTGGCGATCGTCCTCGGGGCGGTGTCGCCGGAGCACGCGCTGGCGGAGGCCGAGCGGCTCGGGCCGGTCGTGGGCTTCCTCGCGGCGGTGCTGGTGCTGGCGCACCTGTGCGACGTCGAGGGACTGTTCACGGCGTGCGGGGCGTGGATGGCCCGGCGGGCCGCCGGCCGCCCGCGGCGCCTGCTGGTCGCGGTGTTCGTGCTGGCCTCGGTGATCACGGCCGTGCTCAGTCTGGACGCGACGGTGGTGCTGCTCACGCCGGTGGTGTTCGCCACCGCGGCGCGGATGGGCGTACGGTCCAAGCCGCACGTCCATGCGTGCGCGCACCTGTCGAACACGGCCTCGCTGCTGCTGCCCGTGTCCAACCTCACCAACCTGCTGGCGTTCACCGCGAGCGGGCTGAGCTTCACCCGGTTCGCCGCGCTGATGGCGCTGCCGTGGGTGGTCGCGGTCGGCGCCGAGTACCTGGTCTTCCGGCGCTTCTTCGCCGACGATCTGCCCGCCGTCGAGCCGGTCGTGGACGACGGCCCGGCGCCCGAGCTGCCGCTGTTCGCGCTGGTCACCGTCGGCTGCACGCTCGCCGGGTTCGTGGTGGCCTCGGCCGTCGGGATCGAACCGGCGTGGGCCGCGTTCGCGGGCGCCCTGGTCATGGCCGGGCGCGCGCTGGTGCGGCGACGGGTGACAGCGGTCGCCGTGGTGCGGGCCGCCGCGCCGGGCTTCCTGGCGTTCGTGCTGGCCCTCGGGATCGTGGTGCGCGCGGTGGTCGACAACGGGCTCGACGACGCGCTGCGGCACGTCCTGCCCGGCGGCTCGGGCCTGCTGACGCTGCTGGGCGTCGCCGCGCTGGCCGCCGTCCTGGCGAACCTGATCAACAACCTGCCGGCGGTGCTGGTCCTGGTGCCGCTCGCCGCCCCGGCCGGGACCGGGGCGGTGCTCGCGGTGCTGCTCGGGGTGAACATCGGCCCGAATCTGACGTACGCCGGGTCGCTGGCGACGCTGCTGTGGCGGCGGGTGGTGCAGGAGCACGCGGAGCGGGTCGAGGTCGGGGAGTTCACCCGCCTGGGCCTGCTCAGCGTGCCCGCCGCGCTGATCCCGGCCGTCGTGGCGCTGTGGGCCTCGCTCCAGGTGATCGGCGGCTGACCTCTCGGTCAGTGGCGCCCGCCGTAGCCGTACCCCCCGGAGCCGTTGCCCCAGCCGCCGTAGCCGTATCCGGAGCCGCCGGAGGAGTCCGCCGACTGGCCGCCCCATGAGCAGTAGTACCAGTAGGGGTACGTGCAGGACGTGTTGTTCGAGCCGGACGACGAACTCGACGGCGCCTTGGTCGTCGAGGTCGCGGACGGCGTCGGCGTGGCCGTGGGCGGCTTGGCCGACTTGGGGGTGGGGGTGGGCTCCGGGGTGTCGGAGGAGGTGCTGTCGATCCCCCAGTTGACGAACTGCATCTGCGGGTCGGGCTGCGAGGTGTCGATCACCCAGCGCTGGGCGGTGCTGTCCACCCGGTTCTTCAGGACGAGGGCGCCCGACCCGTCGGTGGCGGCGGGCGCCAGCGCCAGGTTCTGGCCGGAACGCGGGACGAGCGTGCCCTGGAGCGTGAAGTCGTAGCGGACGTTCTTGGGATCGGGCTGGTCGGCGCCCGCGCACGCGGCCAGCCGGATCGAGTAGCCGAGGCTGGAGTCGAGGCACAGGTCGGCGTTGGCCGCGCTGCGCAGCAGACCGTCCGGTTCGTACGACCACTGCTGGCCGGCCGCCGAGGAGCAGGTGGCGAGGGTGACCTCGGTGCCGCTGACGGCCTTGTCGCCGACGATGCCGATGCACAGTCCGGAGGCCACGTTGTGCAGCCGGCCGCGCAGGGTGCCCTGGGCGTCCTCGCCGACGCCGCTCAGGATCGGGTCGGTGGTGGCCGTGTCCGTGCCCGGGGCCGGGGTCGCCGTGTCGCTGTTGGCGGTCGGGGCGACTTCCTCCCCGGAGCCGATGGCGGCCCACACCACGAGCGGCAGGACGACCAGACCGCTCACCGTCAGGACGGCGGCGGCGAGGTTGCGGCGGCGGGCGCGGCGGGCCGCCTTCTGGGCGAAGCGACGCGATCCGGGAGGGGCTTCCGCGCCGGACGCGGCGCCGGTGCGGGCGACCACGCCGGAGCCCGATCCGATCCGGGCCAGCGCGCCTGCCCGCAGTCCGCCGCGGGAGACCGAGCCTGCGTCTCCGCCGGTGCCGCGGGCGACGACCGCCTGGGCGCCGTCGAAGGCCTCGCCCGTATAGCCGTGGGTCTGCTCCGCGGCCGGGTCGGCGGATTCGCCGTCGCCGGCCACCCTGATGCCCACGTAGGCCGCGGCGGCCCAGCCCAGGATCCCCTCGGCCAGCGCCGCGCCGAGCAGTCCCTCGAACTGGTGCAGCTGGTCGGCGGTGTGGGCGCAGTGCCGGCACTGTTCCAGGTGGCCGCGCAGGTCGGGGTCGAGGTCGACGCCGCCGCGGCGGCAGGTGACGTCCAGCAGTCGGTGGTAGCGGTGGCACTCGTCGTCGGTGGCGAGTTCGCGGTGCACCTGGAGGCATTCCTCGCGCAACCGCTCGCGGGCCCGGCCCAGTTCGACGCAGGCACCCTCCTCCTCCATGCCCAGCAGACCGGCCGGGACGGCCAGCGGCTCGGCCTCGACCTCGGTGTGCCAGAGCAGGCAGCGGGCGGACTCGGGCAGCCGCTGGAACGCCCGGGACAGCATGCGCCGGTGCACGGGCGGCAGCAGGAGGGCGGCCGCGCGCTCGCCGTCCTCGCCCTCGGAGCGCAGCGCGGGATGCAGCAGGTCGCGGCGGCCGTCGGCGTCCCATTCGGCGGCGACGCGGCGCACGGTGACCAGCAGGTGGGGGCGCCACGCGGCGGTCGGCCCGTTCTGCCGGAGGGTCTCGCCGAAGAGTCTGGTGAAGGCGGCGGTGGTGAGCATGCCGGCCGCGCGCTCGCCGTGGGTGCACAGCCGTGCATAGGCGAAGGCGGCCTCCCAGTGACGGTCCAGCAGCTCACCGACGGGATGCAGCGCGGGTGACGCTCCCGTCCATTTCTTCAGCTCCGAGCTCAGCTGTTCGTCCGTCGCGTCGAAGCGGCGCGCCGAAGCGGAATTCGACAGGCCTGCGTCATTCACGGTCTGCATTCCTTCCGGAGGCATGCGGCATAAAGTCCATACCATCGGGTATGCGATCCCGCCCACGAGGCGGCATCGACTCACACAAGGTTCGGCACCTCTGACGTCCGTGGGGGGACCGCTCTTTTGAAGCGAGGGGGGTGTGAACGTGAGGTGTCTCGTGCACACGGTGGAGAAACGTTGTCCGTGCGCCGACCCGTCCACCTTTGCACAGCCGAACCAGGAGGAACAAGGGATCTCACGGTTTCGTGCATAGTGTGCGCGGCGAAGAATTTTGACGAAACGTCAATCCGGGTTCGGGGTCCCGGCGTCGCTTCCGAGCCCTGGCGGGGCGGTCACTGTATCGGTGTCCCTTTTGATGCCCTGTTCATGTCCCTTTCGGGTCGGTAATTGCCGGGCGCATTCCGTCCCGGTACGCGCCCGGGGGTGTCCCGTAGCGGGCGCGGAAGACGCGGCTGAAGTGGAAGGCGCTCGCGAAGCCCGAGGCCCGCGCCACGCGTTCCACGGGCAGGTCGGTGGCCTGCAACAGCCGTGCCGCAGTGCAGTCGGGTCTCGCGCAGGACTCGCATCGGGGCCTGACCTACCTGTTCCGTGAACAGATGGGCGAACCGCGAGGGGGACAGGGCGAGTTCCTCGGCGAGCGAGCGGACAGTGTGCGGGGCGCCGGGGTCGGCCGCCATCCGCGCCTGCGCCCGGCGCACCCGGTCGTCGAGGCCGGCCGGCGGCGCGGGGCGCGCGCCGAGGCGGTGGCCGGCAGGACGGCCTCTTCCAGCGCGCACAGGGCGAGTTCCCGCGCGGCGGCCCCTTGCGCCACCACGATCCCGTCCCCGCCGGCCGGCTCTTCCCCGCCGGTCCACCGGGCGTCGGCGCACACGCGCCGCCAGGCCGCCCCGATCCGGTCGTGCAGGGCGGCGGGGACGGGGCCGACGCGGTACAGGCCGTCCCCGGTGTCGTACGGGCGCAGCCAGGGCGTCCAGGACGGGCGGGCCTGGCAGTGGGCCCACCAGAACCGCCAGTTCCGGGCCCCGGGTTCGATGCCGTAGGAGTGCGGGACGCCCGGCGCGAGCACCACCAGGTCACCGACGCCGGCCCGCACCTCGCTCGCGCCCTGGCACAGCCGGCCGCCCCCGTCCGTCGTCCAGGCGAACAGCCAACTGTCCGAGCCCCGGGGCCGGTCGATGCCGTAACCGGCCCCCTCGTCGAAGTGACCGACCACCACCAGGCCGGGCGGCGGGGAGGGAACCCCCGAGGCGGCAGTCCCGGGCAGGTCGTCAGCACGCATGGACATCCTCCGGGTGGGGTGCGTCGGCCTGGCGTGACGGTGTCGAGGACAGTTGACGACCGAGGAGGGCACGCATGACAGTCACGGGCATCGACGCCGCGGGAACGGCCATCCTGACCCGGGCCGGGCTGCGGCAGTACCGGGAGGACGGCTTCACCGTCGTCCGCGCACTGTTCGGGGACGGCGAAGTCGGGCGGCTGTGCGCGGAGTTCGCGGCGCTGCACGCGGCCGGGCGGCCGGTTCCCGGCCACTTCGAGCCGGGCCCCGGGACCGCCGATCCGCTGCACGCCTACCCGAGGGTGATGAACCCGCACGAGATCAGCGCCCCGGCCCGGCGGGCGCTGCTGGACGCCCGGCTGCGGGGTGTGCTGACGGAGTTGCTCGGCGAGGAGCCGCCGGCCGCGCAGAGCATGTTCTACTTCAAGCCGCCCGGCGCCCGGGGGCAGGCGCTGCACCAGGACAACTTCTATCTGCGGGTCGAGCCGGGCACCTGCGTGGCGGCCTGGCTGGCCTGTGACGTGATCGACCGGGACAACGGCGGTCTGGAAGTGGTGCCCGGCACCCACCGGATGGACCTGTACTGCCCGGAGGAGGCCGACGCGGAGCTGTCGTTCGCGCGCGAGTACGTGCCCCCGCCGCCCGGGCTCACGGCGGCGCCGGTCGACATGGAACCGGGCGACGTGCTGTTCTTCAACGGCAGCCTGGTGCACGGCTCGCGGCCCAACCGCAGCGCCGACCGGTTCCGCCGGTCGTTCATCGGGCACTACGTGGGCCGCTCCGCGCAGCGCATCGGCTCCTTCTACCGGACGGTGTCGATGAGCGGGGAGCCGGTGCCGCTGGCCGTCAGCGAGGGCGCGGGTCCCTGCGGCGCCGAATTCGCACCGCAGGGCCCGCACGGAGCCCGTGGTGAGCCCACCCCGGGCCCGGCGAAAGCGACGGGAAGGTTCAGTGGCCGGCGATCGGATGGGGCGTGTAGGGCTGCTGGAGCTCCTCCGACTCCTTCTCGGTCAGGGTCAGTTCCACTGCCGCCACCGCGTCCTCGATGTGCTGGGGCTTCGAGGCTCCGACGATCGGGGACGTCACCGTGTCCTGGTGGAGGAGCCAGGCGAGGGCCACCTGGGCGCGGGGCACGCCCCGGGCCTCGGCGATACGGGTGACCGCCTCGACGATCGCCCGGTCGCCCTCCGGGTAGAGGGTGTCGCCGAAGCCGTCCGTGGCGCTGCGCCCGGTCCGCGTCCCCCAGTCGCGGGTGAGGCGGCCGCGGGCCAGCGGGCTCCAGGGCAGCACGCCGACGCCCTGGTCCGCGCAGAGCGGCAGCATCTCGCGCTCCTCCTCTCGGTAGAGGAGGTTGTAGTGGTTCTGCATGGAGACGAACTTCGTCCAGCCGTGCCGCTCGGCGGCGTGCTGCATCTTGGCGAACTGCCAGGCGTACATCGAACTCGCCCCGAGGTAGCGGACCTTGCCCGCCCGCACCAGGTCGTGCAGCGCCTCCATCGTCTCCTCGACCGGGGTGTGCGGGTCGAAGCGGTGGATCTGGTACAGGTCGACGTAGTCGGTGCCGAGACGGCTCAGGCTGTGGTCGATCTCGGACAGGACCGCCTTGCGGGACAGACCGCCGCCGTTGGGGCCGGGCCGCATCCGGCCGTGCACCTTCGTCGCGAGCACGATCTCGTCCCGGCGGGCGAACTCGCGCAGCGCCCTGCCGACGATCTCCTCGCTGGTGCCGTCCGAGTAGACGTTCGCCGTGTCGAAGAAGTTGATGCCGGCGTCCAGCGCCTGCCGGATCAGCGGCCGGGACGCCTCCTCGTCGAGGGTCCACTCGTGCGCGCCCCGGTCGGGGAGTCCGTAGGTCATACAGCCCAGACAGATCCGCGACACGTCCAGACCCGTCGAACCGAGCTTCACGTACTGCATCGTCGCCGCTCCTGACATCAGTGTGGGTACATGTTCACTCAATCAGGTCCAGGGCCCGCTCCCACCCGAATTCCTCGCCCGCCGCACCGTCGTACGGGTACCCGAACCGGACGCCCATGCCGCGCAGCCGTATCAGACTGTCCTGGTAGGCGGGGTGGCCGCCGAGGGTCTCGTTCACGCAGGGCAGGACGCCTACGGGGACGCCGAGGCCGCAGACCTCGCACAGGGTGCCCAGGGCCAGGGTGTCGGCGATGCCGGCCGCCCACTTGTTGACGGTGTTGAAGGTGGCCGGGGCGACGACCACCGCGTCGGGCTCCGGGAACGGCCGTGGGTCGCCCGGGCGCCGCCAGGCGGAGCGGATCGGACGCCCGGTCTGCGCCTCGACGGCGGCTGTGTCGAAGAAGCCGTTCATGGCGTGCGGCGTCGCGATGACACCGACATGCCACTCCCGCTCCTGCGCGGCGGTGATCAGCTTGCCGACGTCCGCGGCGATGCCTGCGGCGCAGACGACGACGTAGAGAAAGGGCGGCTGTTCGTCCTGTTGGCTCACCCGGGAACCCTACTCAAGCGGGAAGGACCGGCCGCGTTCGGTCTCGGGGCGCGGGCCGTGGATCCGGCGGTCCGCCGCCTCGATCGGCACGTCGTCGATGCCGGCCTCGCGGCGGGTCATCAGCCCGCGCTCGTCGAACTCCCACAGCTCGTTGCCGTAGCTGCGCCACCACTGCCCGTCGGCGTCGCGCGACTCGTACTGGAAGCGGACGGCGATGCGGTTGCCGTCGTGGGCCCACAGGTCCTTGCGGAGCGCGTACTCGTGCTCGCGCGCCCACTTGGCGGTGAGGAAGTCGACGATCGCGGCGCGGCCGGTGAGGAAGGTGCCGCGATTGCGCCAGACCGAGTCCTCGGAGTAGGCGAGCGCGACCTTCTGCGGGTCGCGGGTGTTCCAGGCGTCCTCGGCCGCCTGGACCTTTCGGGCCGCGGTCTCCCGGGTGAAGGGCGGCAGGGGTGGACGGGCGTCCGACATGGCTTCTCCTCAGCTCCCAAACCGAGCGAGAACGGGCGTTCTCCCTCGCGGCTGCTAACGTAGAGAACGCTCGTTCTCCCGTCAAGGAAGCCCTGAGGATCGGTGGTCGCCCATGGACAGCGCAACAGCCCGTGAGCAGGTACTCGACGCCGCGGAGACGCTGTTCTACGGGCGCGGCGTGCAGGCCGTCGGCATGGACGACGTCCGCGGCTCCTCGGGGGTCTCGCTCAAGCGGCTGTACCGGCTGTTCCCGGCCAAGGAGCAGTTGGTGGAGGCCTATCTGGAGCGGCGGGACGCGCGCTGGCGCGGGTCGCTCGCGGAGTCCGTCGCCCGGCGGGAGGACCCCCGGGAGCGGATCCCGGCCGTGTTCGACTGGCTGGAGGAGTGGTTCCGTGAGCCCGGGTTCCGGGGCTGTGCCTGGATCAACGCGTACGGCGAACTGGGCGCCACCTCGGAGCGGGTGACCCGCCAAGTGCGGGCGCACAAGCGGGAGTTCCGCGACTACCTGGCCGGCCTGGTCGCCGACGCCGGGCTGCCGCCCGCGCTGACCGGCCCGCTGTTCCTGCTGGCCGAGGGGGCGATGGCGACGGCCGGGATCAGCGGCGACGCCGCCCCGGCGGCCGAGGCCCGCGAGGCGGCGCGGCTGCTGCTGGGGTGAGTCAGCGGGCCGTCTCGGACACCTTGATCGCGCCGACCGGGCAGGCCCGCGCGGCCTCCCGGAGCATCGGATCGCCGCCGCCGTCCTCCCTGCCGGGCAGCAGGGCGCTGAAGCCGTCGTCGTCCTGGGTGAAGACGCTCGGCGCGGACAGGACGCACTGGCCGGCGCCGATGCAGACGTCCGTGTCGATGCGGATGTGGGGGTCGGGGTACGTGTCGTCGTCGGGATACGTGTCGTCGTCGGCGTGCGGGCCGTTCTCGTCGCTGTGCATCCAGGGAGCCTCTTACCAGGTCACGGGGAGTTCGAGCATCCCCTGGATGGTGTCGCCGGGCTTGAAGCGGACCTCGTCGGGCGCGACGGCGAGACGCAGGCCGGGGAGCCGCTCGAAGAGGGCGCCCAGGGCGATCTCCAGCTCGGCGCGGGCCAGGTTCTGGCCGAGGCACTGGTGGATGCCGAAGCCGAACGCCACGTGGTGGCGGGCGGAGCGGTGCCAGTCGAGGGTGTCCGGCGCCGGGTAGGCGCTCTCGTCGCGGTTGATGACCGACGTCGCGAAGACGACGCCCTCGCCGGCCCGGATCGTCGTGCCGGCCACCTCGATGTCCTCGGTGGCCAGCCGCAGCAGCCCGTCCGCGATGGACAGCATCCGCATCAGCTCCTCGACGGCCGCCGGCAGCAGCGCGGGGTCGGCGCGCAGCTCGGCGAGCCGCTCGGGGTGCCGGAGCAGGGTGTAGGCGCCGAGGGAGATCATGTTGGCGGTCGTCTCATGGCCCGCGACCAGCAGGATCGTGGCCAGGGCGATCGCCTCCTCCCGGTCCACCGTGCCGTCGGTCAACTGCTCGCGGACCAGGGCGTCGAGGACGCCTCCGCCGGCCGGGGCCGCCAGTTTGCGGTCGATCAGGGCGCCGAGGTAGGCGTCGAGCCGGTCGCGGGCGTCGCGCACCTCCCCCGGGTCCCGGCTGCGCAGCATCCGTCGGGACTGCTCCTCGAAGAACTCGTGGTCGGCGTACGGAACGCCGAGGAGTTCGCAGATCACCGTGGACGGCACGGGCAGCGCGAACGCGTTCACGAGCTCCGCGGGCGGTCCCTGGGCGAGCATCGCGTCGATCCGCTCGTCGACGATCCGCCGGATGGCCGGGCGCAGGGCGGTGGCCCGTTTGAGGGTGAAGTTCGCGACCAGCAGGCGGCGCTGGGCGTGGTGTTCGGGGTCGTCGACGTTGAGCAGGGCGGCCCGGCGGTCGAGCAGCGCCTTGAAGCGGGGCGAGGTCGCCGGGTAGCCGGGGCGGGTGCGGTCGGTGGACAGGCGGGGGTCGGAGAGCAGGGCGCGGGCCGCGTCGTGCCCGCTGACCAGCCAGGCGGTGGAGCCGTCGTAGAGGGTGACGCGGCCCAGCGGACGGGAGGCGCGCAGGGGGTCGTAGGCGGCGGGCGGCCGGTAGGGGCAGGTGCGGTCCTGAGGGAAGGCGACGGCCGTCGGATCTGCCGCGGGTGCCACATCTGCCGCGCCTGTCGCGTCCGGCATGCCGGTCGTGTCTGTCGTATGTGTCGTGTCCGTCGTGTCCGTCATGGGTGACCTCGCAGACGAAGGGTGCGTCGTGCCGATCGTGCCGATCTTCATTAGATGCCCCGGGCATCTATGGAGCGACGTGCAGTTCGGCCAGATCGACCAATCGGACGAAACGGCCGGAACCATTCGCTCCGAAACGGCACTCTTGGGACGGCGTCGGGAAAACCGGTTGCCGTCGGCCGGTCGTCGCCCACAGGATCCGGCCATGGCCACATTCGACGCTCTTCCGCCACTGCCGTCCGCCGCCGCTCTTCCGGCGACGGGCCGACAGCAGCCCGGCCGTCCCCGGAGGACCTACGCCGCACGACCGTGACGGCCGCGCTCGTCGCGGGCCTGGTCGCGGGTTACGGCATCGCCGTGCCGGTCGGCGCGGTCGGGACCTACCTCGTCTCGCTCACCGCCCGCACCTCCCTGCGCACCGGCATGTGCGCCGCGCTCGGCGTCGCCACCGCCGACGGGCTCTACGCCCTGGTCGCCACGGTCGGGGGCGCCGCCGTCGCCGCCGTGCTGCGGCCGGTGCTGACGCCGCTGAGCTGGGCCTCGGCGCTGGTCCTGCTGGTGCTGGCGGCGCTGGGCGCGCTGACGGCGGTACGCAGGTACCGGGCGCACCGGCTCGCCACCCGGTCCACGCCGCCTCCGCCGAGCCCGACCCGGGCGTATCTGAGCTTTCTCGGCATCACCCTCCTGAACCCGACGACCGTGATCTACTTCGCCGCGCTGGTCCTCGGCAGCAGCGGCGCCGCCGACTCCGTACGGCCCCTGGAGCAGGGCGTGTTCGTGCTGGCGGCCTTCGCCGCCTCCGCGAGCTGGCAACTCGCGCTCGCCGGCGGCGGCGCGCTGCTGGGCAGGGCGCTGACCGGTCACCGGGGGCGGCTGGTGACGGCGCTGGTGTCGAGCGGGGTGATGACGGTGCTGGCCGTGCGGATGGTGGCGTAGACATGTCCACGGGCGGATGAATCGCGCGGGTACCGGTGTTGAAGCACGGTGCGAGTCCGACGTGAGTGACACGGCCGCCGCGACGACAGTGACGGCACGACGACGAAGGGGACGGATGCCATGCCTCTCGAAGGCGAGTACGAACCCAGCCCGACGCAGTGGGTGCGCGAACAGGTGGAGCTGTACGAGAGCTCCGGGGGCACCAAGGGGACGACGCTGATGGACACCGGGATGCCCGTCATCCTGCTGACGACCCGGGGCGTGAAGAGCGGGAAGCTCCGCAAGACGCCGCTGATGCGGGTCGAGCACGACGGCCGGTACGCCCTGGTCGCCTCCCAGGGCGGGGCGCCGAAGCACCCGGTCTGGTATCACAACCTCAAGGCCGATCCGCAGGTCGAGCTCCAGGACGGGCCCCGGAAGCAGGACATGGCGGCCCGCGAGGTCACCGGCGCGGAGAAGGACGAGTGGTGGGAGCGCGCCGTCGCGGCGTATCCGCCGTACGCCGAGTACCAGGAGAAGACGGACCGGGTGATCCCGGTGTTCGTGCTGGAAGCGGACGGCGGCGCTCCCGAGATTCCGTAGAAAAATCTGCCGCGGGGATGCATGAAGGTGCTCCCACCGGGCACCCGTCAGTCAGGCCCCGCCGCGTTCCCCCGTCGCGGCGGGGCTTTTTCGCGCCTCGGGCGCGGGGCGGGCGGTCACGTCGAGGAGACCGGAACACGAACCCACCGCGCGGGCGGCCCCGCGAACGCGCGGACTCGCCGGTATCAGTCGGCCACCAGCCACTCCCCGTCCCGCATCAGCTCCCGCCCCTGGATCTCGACGGCCGTACGCCAGGCCTGGATCCGGCGGGGCAGGACATGGAAGTACAGGTAGGGCGCGGACAGTACGCGCGGGTCGAAGCCCGTCTTGCCCGCGAAGATCTCCGCGTCCTCCTCCGGCAGCTCGGCGGGCGGCACGGCCACCGCGGCGCCCTCGATCATCACGACGTCCTGGGTCGGACCGACCGCGATCCGCGCGACGCCGGTGGCCAGCAGATTGCGGCCGGTGGGGCTGGTGGCAGGCGTGGCGAAGAGCAGCGTCGCACCGTCCCAGACGAAGGAGAGCGGCACCAGATACGGCTCCGCCCCTTCCACCCCGGCCGTGGCGACCCAGGCGTCGACGTCGTGCTCCAGCCGATACAGACTGTCGATCTTGCGCTGCTTCGCGGCGCGAGCGGGTACAGGCGTCATGCTCTCAGTGTGCCCGCGATCCGCGCCCCGGCGCAGTCCACGCCTCGCGGGTGGCCGCCAGAGGGTGCTGCGCAGCGTGAGGGAGCGCGGGGCGAAGCCGTGGCGTTCGCAGAAGCGGATCGCGTCGGCGTCGGCCGCGCAGGCGGTCACCTCGGCCTGCCCGGCCCCCTGTTCGGCCGCCCAGGAGAAGAAGGCCTCGACGAGTCGGGCGCCCGCGCCGAAGCGGCGGTGGGCGGGGCGGACGTACATGCTCACGAGCGTGGCCGACTTGACCGGCCGCATGGCCGAGGGTTCGGTCACCGATCCCGTCAGATGGCCGGCCACCTGTCGGTCCTGCTCCACGACCAGCACGAGGCGGGACCGGTCCTCGAGAGCGGCGGCGAAGGAGACCGCGCCGTGTTCGCGCGGCCGGTTCGCGTCCACGCTCGGGTCTCTCATGCCGGCGTCCTCGGCGAAGAGCCCCGCGCTGGAGGCGACGAGCCCCGGTATGTCCTGCGCGCGGGCCGCACGTACACGTTCGTCGGTCATGCGCCGCAGGCCGGCGGTCGCCACCGACAGCTGGACTTCTTGGACAGGTGTCCACTATAACGGGACACCTGTCCAAGAAGTTGAGGGAGATCATGGAAATCCTGGCGAACGTGCTCGTCGTTCTGGTGGCTGCGCTGCATGTCTACATCCTGGTGATGGAGATGTTCCTGTGGCAGAAGAAGCCGGGGACGGGCTTTCACGGGTTCGATGCGGAGATGGCGAAGAGGACCGCCGCGATGGCCGCCAACCAGGGGCTCTACAACGGGTTTCTGGCGGCCGGGCTGGTGTGGGGGCTGATCGCGGCCGATCCGACCGGATACCGGGCGCAGGTGTTCTTCCTGTCCTGTGTGATCGTCGCGGGCGTGTACGGCGCGGTGACGGCGAACCGGCGGATCCTGGTCGCGCAGGCGCTGCCGGGCGCGCTCGCGCTGGCCGCCGTCCTGATCGCACAGTGACCCGCGGCGAGCCCGAGGACCCGCGGGCGGCCCGCACCCGGGCGAGGCTGCGCTCCGCGCTGCTCGAGGAGTGCGCCGAGCGGCCTCTGGAGGAGGTCGGGGTGGCCGCGCTGGCGCGGCGGGCGGGGGTCGGCCGGGCCACGTTCTACGTGCACTATCCCGACCTGGAGGCCCTCGCGGTCGACGCCTGCGCGGATGTCGTGCGGGAGGCCGTGGAGGCCCTGCACTCCTGGCAGGGGCGGCCGGACCCGGTGCGGGCGCCGGCCGCGCTGGCGGAGTTCTTCGGCTCGCTGACCCCGCACGCCGCGCTGTACCGCACCCTGCTCGCGCCGGGCGGCGGCGGGCCGCTCGGCCGGGTGCTGCACCGGGACCTGCGGGCCTACAGCCTGCGGCAGCGGACGCGGGCGGGCGCCGCGGACGCGCCGCTGGTCGCCTCGGCGGTCGCCGCGACCTTCGCCGGAGTGCTGGCGGACTGGCTGCACGGCGATCTCGACGGCGCCCCCGGTGAGATCGCCGACCAGGTGTGGCAGTTGCTCGTCGCGCTGCACGCGAGCCGCTGAGCGACCGTCAGAGGCAGGCCACCGTCTCCTTCGCCAGCGGCCAGGCCTCGACGCCGTCGGGCGTGCGGACGTACGCCGTCCTGCGGTCGTCGGTCAGCCACAACTGCCGGTCCCGGTAGCGGTATCCGGTGTCGCGCGCATCGGCCGGCATCGACACGTCACCGTCGTAGGGGGCGGTGAGCAGTTCGCTCGGGAGCGCGCCGTCGGGGTCGCGGACGTACTGCCGGTGGTCCTTGCCTCTGCCCGTCCCGAGGAAGTGCACCGTCTCCCAGTCGCAGTGCTCCGCGCCGGCGTAGCCGCTCAGTGTGGTGGTCGGGATCCGCTTCCCGTTCCGGTCGGTCCAGATCTCCTGGTCGCCGGAGTCGGTGACGCTCGCGGGGAGTTCGGCGGGATCGCAGGAGGCGTTGGTCTCCGGGCCCCAACCCGGCCTGTCCTTCTGGTCCTTGGCGACGACGACCGCCACCTTCGTCCGGCCGTCGACGTCGTACGAGTACAGGACGCGGTCGGACTCCGCGCGCTCCACCCGGAATCCGGCGTGCGGAGCCGGCCGCTCGAACAGGTCGAAGTAGAGCCGCAGCCCGTCCTCGGGCGTGTCACCGCCGTCACCCTCGCTCCATCCGTCGGGACCGCCGCCCCAGGAGATCTCGCCGTCGCACTCCAGCGCACGGCCCGCGGCGCCCGAGGCGAGGAGCAGGGCCTGCGGGGCGTCCTCGTCCGACTGCTCCTCGGTGGCGAGGTGGAGCGGGCCGCTGTACGGGGTCGCCGCCGGCCCGTAGTCGATGATCACGTCCCCCTCGCCGCCCCCCTCGGCCCGGCATCCCACGGCCGCCGCCAGCGTCAGCAGTGCCACCGCCACGAACCCGTTGCGCATACCCGTCCCCGTTCCACCGGCCGTTCCTGCACTCCTGCGACGCCCGAGCGGTCCGCAACGTTCAGCGGACCGCCTGGAACGTCCTGCGGTACGCCTGCGGGGAGACGCCGATGGCCGCGTGCAGGTGCTGGCGCAGCGAGGCGCCGGTGGCGAAGCCGACACGGCCGGCGATCTGGTCGACGGAGAGGTCGCTGGCCTCCAGCAGGTGCCGGGCGTGCACCACGCGCCGCTGGATCAGCCAGCGGCCGGGGCTCAGGCCCACCTCGTCGTGGAAGCGGCGGGCGAAGGTGCGCGGGCTCATCCGGGCGTGTCCGGCGAGGTCGGCGAGGGTGAGGGACTCGTCGAGGCGTTGCAGGGCCCAGGCGCGGGTGGCCGCCGTGCTCGCCGCGCCGGCCTCGGGCACCGGCTGTTCGATGTACTGGGCCTGGCCGCCGTCGCGGTACGGCGGCCAGACGCAGCGGCGGGCCACCTTGTTGGCGAGTTCATGGCCGTGGTCCGTGCGGACGAGGTGCAGGCAGACGTCGACGCCGGAGGCCGCGCCGGTCGGGTCGGCCGAGCTCCACGAGGAGGCCGCGCGGCTCGGGGTCCGGGCGGTGCGGATGCTGGTGGACGCCGACCGGGCGGGGATGCGGGCCGTCGCCGAGCTCGTCGAGGCGGGGAAGCTGCGCGCCGCGATCGCGGGGACCTTCCCGCCGGCCGATGCCGCCGAGGCGCACAGGCTCGGCGACACCGGCCGGACCACCGGAAAGCTGGTCCTGGTCGTGGAGTAGCGCTCAGAAGGTGAGCACCGGCTTGATGGTCTTGCCCGAGGTCATGTCCTGGACCGCCTGGCCGATGTCCTCGAAGGCGTAGGTCCCGATCAGGCGGTCCAGCGGCAGCCGCCCGGCCTTGACCAGCTCGACCAGGGCCGGGATGAAGCTCTGCGTCTCGCTGTCGCCGAGGGTGAGACCGACGACCTGCTTGCCGCCCAGCATCCCGTTGACGTCGAGGGCGACCTCGGTGCCGAAGGCCGGCGCGCCGACGATGACCAGGGTGCCGCGGGCGGCCAGCGCGTCGACGCCCTGGCGCAGGACGGCCGTGCTGCCCGTGGTCTCCACGATGCCGTCGGCGCCCTGCCCGCCGGTGATCTCCGCGATGGCCTCGCCGAGAGCGGCCTGACCGGCGTCGACGGTGTGGGTGGCACCCAACTCCCCGGCCAGTTCGAGGCGTTCGGCGACCCTGTCGACGGCGATGATCGTGGTGGCCGGGGTGAGCGCGGCCGCCATGACCGCCGACAGGCCGACCGCGCCGGCGCCGAGGACGACGATCGTGGATCCGGTCACCGGCTTCAGCACGTTCCAGACGGCGCCGACGCCGGTCTGGACCCCGCAGCCCAGCGGGGCGATCGACGTCAGCGGTACCTCGGGGTCGACCTTGACCAGGCTGCGCTCGTCGACCAACGCCCGCTCGGCGAAGGACGACTGGCCGAAGAAGTGGCCGCCGAGGTCCGCGCCGTCCCGGCTGATGGTGCTGGTGCCGTCGGCGCGGCGCCCGCCGAGAAGGTTCAGCGGCAGCCAGGTCGCGCAGTAGGCGGGGTGGCCGCCGTGGCAGTTGCGGCAGTCACCGCAGGAGGTGAAGGACAGCACGACGTGGTCGCCGGGGGCCACGCCGGTGACGGCCGAGCCGACCGCCTCCACGACGCCCGCGCCCTCGTGGCCGAGGACTCCGGGCAGCGGGAAAGGCAGTCCGCCGCTCGCCACGCCGAGGTCGGTGTGACACAGGCCGGCCGCCACCAGACGGACGACCGCCTCGTGCGGGGCGGGGTCGTCGAGGACGACCTCGGTGAGGGTGAAGGGCGCTCCGCCGGACTCGACGACGGCGGCGCGGGTGGTGATGGGCATGAGAATGAACTCCCTTTGCTGCGCAGGCTGTTGGGCGACCGCGTTCAGTCGAGCGAGACGACGACGGACTTGACCTTGGTGTACGAGGTGAGCGCCTCGGGGCCGTACTCACGGCCGAAGCCGGAGTCCTTGACGCCGCCGAAGGGCACGGCGGGGTCGAGAATCGCCCAGTCGTTGACCCAGACGATGCCGGCCTGGAGGCGGTCGGCGACCCGGTGGGCGCGGGCCAGGTTGCCCGTCTGGACGCCCGAGGCCAGCCCGTACGGCGTGGAGTTGGCGAGGGCGATCGCCTCGTCCTCGTCGTCGAAGGGCTGGACGGTGAGGACCGGGCCGAAGATCTCCTCCTGGACGACCCGGGAGTCGTTCGCGAGGTCGGCGATGACGGTCGGCTTGTAGTAGTAGCCGCCGTCGAGGTCGAGCCGCTCGCCGCCGCAGACGATGCGGGCGCCCTCCTTGCGGGCGAGGTCGACGTACTCCTCGACCTTGCGCAGATGCTTCTCCCCCGCCATCGGGCCCACGACGGTCTCCACCGCGCGGGGGTCGCCGACGGGCACGCCGGGGACGGCCTCGGCGAGGATGTTCAGCAGGGTGCTGTAGACCGGGCGGGCCACCAGCAGGCGCGGGCCGCCCATGCAGAACTGGCCGGTGTTGAAGACGAAGCCCTTGATGACCGCGCCGACGGCCTTCTCCAGGTCGGCGTCCTCGAAGACGATGTGGGCCGCGTTGCCGCCGAGCTCCATCGTGACCTGCTTGAGGTTCTCCCCGGCGACGCTCGCGGCGTGCCGGCCGACCGCGGTGGAGCCGGTGAAGGCGATCTTGTCGACGCCGGGGTGGCGCAGCAACGCCTCGCCGGCCACCGGTCCGCTGCCGGTGACGACGTTGACGACGCCGTCCGGGACGCCGGCCCGCTGGAACAGCCCGGCCATGTACAGGGCGCTGAGCGGGGTCTCGTCGGCGGGCTTGTGGACGACCGTGTTGCCCGCGGCCAGGGCCGGGGCGATCTTGGAGCCGGCCAGGATCAGCGGGAAGTTGAACGGGGTGATCGCCGCGACCACGCCGATCGGTCCGCGCTTGGTGTACGCGAGGGCGTTCATCGGGGTGTCGCGGTTGCCGCCCTCCAGGGAGAAGGCGAGGGTCGCGAAGTACTCGTAGTCGTTGGCCGCGTTCGTGACGTCGACCGCGTGCGCCAGGGTGATCGGCTTGCCGACGTCCAGGCTCTCGAGGCGGGCGATGTCGTCCGCCTCCGCGCGGATCAGTTCCGCGATCTTCAGCAGGACGCGGCCGCGCTCCCGGCCGCTGAGTCCGGACCAGGCGCCGGAGTCGAAGGCCGCGCGGGCCGCCCGTACCGCCGCGTCCACGTCGGCGGCGCCCGCCTCCGCGACGGTGGTGACGACCGCGCCCCGGGACGGGTCGACCACCTCGGTCCGCGCTCCGTCCGCGGCCTCGCGCCACTGTCCCCCGATGAACAGTCGACCGGGGTCGATCTCGAAGGTGGTCATCGCCACTCCTCAGCATCGTCGCCAAGATTTCAATCAACAGGATTCCTGCTGGTTCGCAGTCTCTTTACAGACAGGTTTCCTGTCAATGCTCTACGCTCGGACTCATGGTCGGCACCCAGACGAGCAACGCAGCGTCCGCACCCTCGCCCCACCGGGCACCTCCGTCCCTGCTCTACATGGTGAAGCAGGTGGAGCTGGTCGTGCGATCGCATCTGGACGAGCTGGTCAAGCCGTCCGGAATCACCGCACTGCAGTACACGGCACTCACCGTACTGGAGCGGCACGACGGACTGTCGGCGGCTCAGCTGGCCCGGGACTCCTTCGTCACCGCCCAGTCCATCGCCGACCTGGTGCGCTCCCTGGAGGGGCGCGGCCTGATCCGCCGCGAGCGCAATCCACGCAACCGGCGCGAGCTGCTGATCCTGCTCACCGAGGACGGGCGCGAGCTGCTCGACCGGCACGCGGGGCCGGTGCGGGAGCTGGAGGAGCGGATGGTGCGGGGGCTCACGGCCCACCAGTCGGAGCAGCTGCGCACAGCTCTCTCCAAGGCGTGGCACGCACTCTCGTAAAACTCGGCCAGAGTCGGTTGCATTTCGAAGACATATGTCAATCGAACATGCTGGAATTCACTCCATCGGGGGTAACTTGCTGGAGCGGGGAACTGCTGTGCACTCCCCGGCCGTTGGAGGCTCCCGACCGGTGGAGCGGGTTGGAGGCGATGTCGTCGTGCAGCAGGAACCCGCACCGGACACCCCCCATCTGCGCATACGCCAGGACCGGGGATACACGGTGCTCGAGTTCCACGGCGAGATCGACATCGTCGCGGCGACGGAGATCGGCCCACTGCTCGACGACGCGACCGTCGGGCCGGCCCCGCGGATCGTGATCGACCTGACCCGGATCGAGTTCTTCGACTGCTCCGGACTGCGCCTGCTGTTCCGGGCGCGCGGCCGGGTCCTCGACCGCGGCGGACATCTGCACCTGGTCTGCGCCCATCCGCTCACCCTGCGGATCCTGCGGGCCACCGGGCTGACCCGGCTGCTGCCGCCCGCCACGACGCTGGACGCGGCCCTGGAACAGCCCGAGGCCGCCTCCGGCACGTTATGACCGCGCCCTCTCTTCGCGCGCCGCGTCGAACAGGGCGCTGACGGACTCACCGTTGTGAATACGGCGCACGGCCTCGGCGAGAGCGGGGGCGATGGACAGGATCCGCAGCTTGTCGGTGTGCTCCTCGGCGGGCACCGGCACGGTGTTGGTGCACACGATCTCCAGCACGTCGTTCTGCTCGCTGAGCCGCTTGAGAGCACCGGCCGCGAACAGCCCGTGCGTGCATGCCACACGTATCGAGCGCGGCTCCAACTCCCGCAGGCGGTCGAGGAGTTCGAGGACCGTACTGCCCTTGGCGATCTCGTCGTCGAGGACGATGACGTCCCGCCCGGCGACCTCGCCGATCACCGCGCTGATGCTGACCCGGTCGTCGGCGTACCGCTGTTTGGCGCCCGCCGCCACCTGGGCGCCGATCATCCGGGCGAAGGCCGCGGCCTCCTTGGCGTTGCCGAGGTCCGGCGAGACGACCGTGGTGCGGGTCAGGTCGTAGCGGCGGAAGTGCGCGGCCAGTTCCCGGTGGGCGTGCAGATGGTCGACGGGCATCGAGAAGAAGCCGTGCACCTGGGGCGAGTGCAGGGTCATCGCGAGCACGCGGTGCACGCCGGCCGCCGCCATCAGGTCGGCGACCAGGCGTCCGCCGAGCGAGATCCGGGGCGCGTCCTTCTTGTCGGAGCGGGCGTAGGAATAGTGCGGCATGACGACGGTGATCCGGCCCGCCGACGCCCCGCGGGCCGCATCGCACATCAGCAGCAGCTCGACGAGGTGCTCCTGCACGGGCCGGACCAGGGGCTGGACGAGGAAGACGTCCCGTTCCCGGCAGTTGGCCTGGAGTTGGACCTCCAGACAGTCGTTGGCGAACCGGCTGAGGCGGGTGGGGCTCAGGGGCACGCCGAGGTGGGCACAGACCTCGGCTGCCAGCTCGGGGTGGGCACTACCGCTGAACACGGAGATGTCTCGCACGATCGGCTCCTCGCTGATCATGTCCGGCTGGGGCGGGATCTCTCATGCTACGGACCACGCCCGTTTTGCCCACCCTCAGGAGTGCCCAGAACTGACCAAGGATGCGCTTGCGCCCCTCAGGCACCGAGAAAATCGGTCACGGCCTTCCGGTACACCTCGGGCCGCTCGAAGTCGACGAGGTGGCCGGCGTCGGGCACGGTCAGCAGGGTGGCGTCCGGCAGGACCTCGTCGTACTCGCGGGCGATGCCGGGTCCTTGCAGTCGCAGGCGCCCCGGATCACCGGAACCGACGCCCGGGCTGTGCGCAGGGCGGGGCGCGGGTCGGGGACGATGAGCCGGTCGGCGGTGGTGAGCTGGTTGGCGTGGAAGCCGGGCAGGGCGGCGGGGAGGCCGGCCAGGGGGCGGTCGGGGTGGCAGGTGGCCGCCGGGGCCGCGATGTCGAGCGGCCGGGCGAAGACCGGGTCGATCTCCGCGTCGGGGACGAGCGCGTGCGCGGCGCGCGGGTTCGCCTCCATCAGCAGCGACCAGGCGGCCGGCCGCGGGCGCGCCTCCGGCTCGTCGATCCGGCGCTGCTGGTCGGCGGAGAGCCGGTCCCGGATGTCGCCCTCGGCGCGGCCCTCCCAAGGCCGGGGCCCAGAGCACGCCGGGCGAGGTCAGGACCATGCGCTCAACGCGGTCGGGATGGGCCGCGAGGCACTCGGCGGTCGGCGTCGCGCCCCAGGACGCGCCCAGCAGGACGACCCGCTCGGCGCCGATCCGCGTCCGCACGGCCTCCAGGTCGGCGACCTGCCGGGCGACCGTGTAGCCGGTCGGATCGGCCGACCGGGTGGAGCGGCCGGAGCCGAGCCGGTCGTAGGAGAAGACGTCGTGACCGCGCGCGGCCAGCAGACGCTCCAGCGGGTCCGGGCCGTCGCCGGGCGTGCCGGGGCCCCCGTGCAGCACGATCACCGGGGCCGGGCGCGCGACGCCCCGGGCCGGCAGGTGGGTGCAGGCGAGGCGGGAGCCGGTCGGCAGGTTCCAGTAGCCGGTGGGCTGCGCGTGCGGCCGGGGCGGGGTTCGTCGAGCGGCTGGAGCACGGTGAGCCGGGCCCCGGTGGCGGCGGCCGCCAGGAGGACAGCCGTGACGAGCACGGCGACGCCGGTGCGGCGCACGCCCGCGCACACGGGCAGCGCGCAGGTCACGACGAGCGCGGCCACGGCTGCCACGGCGAGGAGGCCGAGGTCAGCGGTGACGGTGGCGGTCGGCCGGGTGGTGCAGGAGTCGCTCACCGACGTCGTCCGGCACGCGCGGCCCGCCCACGCGACGGTCGGCGTCGAAGTGACGGACGACGGCGTCGGCGTCCGGGTCACGGACGACGGCGTCGGCCCGCCCGGCGAGCGGCGGCCTGGCGGCGGACGGGCGACGGGCGGCGGCCTGGCGACGGGCGACGGGCGACGGGCAACGGGCAACGGGCGGGAGCCTGGCGACGAGCGACGGACGGGAGCCTGGCGACGAGCGACGGACGGGGGCCGGGGCCTGTCCAACGCGGAGATCGCCGGGCGGATGACCGTCGGCGACCTCCGCGGCCTCTACCGTCACAGGTTGTCAACAGGGCGGTCTGACAACGGAATTGGCGGGCATCCGGTCAGTAGGAAGGAGGACCGTCCACATGACGACTTCCATCGAGCCCGCCAAGGACACCAAGCCCTCCAAGCGTCGGGTCGCCCGGCTGCCCGGCTGGGCCAAGGTGCTCACCGCCGTCGTGGTCGTGCTCGTCGTGATGTTCGCCGGGATCCGGCTCAGCCTGCTGCCGGGACTGCGCGACTTCTTCGGCACCGAGACCCGCGACCGCTCCGGACCCGCCCTGCTCAAGTCCATCCAGGACATGAGCCGCTACGACGCCGCCTCCGGCAACTTCCAGGTCGTCGTGGACCTGGAGAAGGACGCCAAGTACCTCCCCGACGCGCTCCGCGGCACCCGCACCCTGTACGTCGGGGCGGGCACCGTGGACGCCTTCGTCGACCTAGGCAAGGTCGGCGACAAGGACGTGACGGTCAACGGCGACCGCACCTCGGCCACGCTCCGGCTGCCGCACGCCCAGCTCGGCACTCCGGCGCTCGATCCCGACCGCTCCTACGCGGTCTCCAAGCAGCGCGGTCTCCTCGACCGACTCGGCGATCTCTTCTCGGACAACCCCAACGGTGAGCAGGCCGTGCAGAAGCTCGCGGTCAGGCACATCGGGGACGCGGCGAAGGAGAGCGAGCTGACCACGCGCGCCGAGACCAACACCACCGACATGCTCCAGGGTCTGCTGCACTCCCTCGGCTTCAAGGAGGTGAAGGTGGCCTACGGCCCCTGATCCCCGTCCGCCTTGTCCCGCAGGGAAGTCGAAGACCGGAGGACCGCATGGCCCGTACAGCCTTACGTCCACTCACCGCGTTCCGCCTGCGCACCACCAAGACCGACGGGCCCACCACACCGAAGGAACCCCCGAAGGCGGCGACGGCGAAGAAGGCGAAGAAGGGGGAGAAATCTCCGAAGGCTGCGAAGGCGGCAAAGGCGGCGCCTGTCGAGGGGCGGCGGCCGTTGCCGTTCCCGCTGCGGCTGCTGGCGATGCTGTTCGCCTTCGCGTTCATGGTCGCGTTCGCCGTCGTGCTCGCCCGGGTCACACTGGAGCCGTCCCCCGCCTCCGAGGCGCTGGTGCACTCCAACCTGCGTCCGGGCGACTCGCTGCGGGCCTATCTGGACCAGCCGGAACTGCGTGACGCCGTGCGGCAGATCGGCGGGAACCTGCTGCTCGGCGTGCCCTTCGGGGTCCTGGTGCCGATCGTGGCGCCCCGGGCGCGCGGACTGCTGCGGGTGCTGCTGCTGACCGCGGCCGTCATGCTCCTGGTGGAGTTCGCCCAGGGCGCGCTGGTCACCGGGCGCGCCTTCGACGTCGACGACGTCATCCTCAACACCACGGGTGCGCTGATCGGTTACCTGCTGCTGGGCCGCAGGGTGAGCCGTGCGGTGCACGCGCGGGAGAACCGCCGGTGACGGAGACGGCTCAGTGCGGGGTCCAGGTGTACCGGTCCCCGCCCACCCACCGCACGACATCGGGGTCGTCGAGGTCATGGACCGTGATGCCGTGGGCGGCGGCTATCACGAGGACGTCGGTGACTTCCCTCGCCTCACCGACCACCTCGGCGTCGATTTCCACGATGCGGAACGGAGCGGGGGCCGGCTGCACCCCCAGCACGATGATCCGCGGGTGGGACACACGGAGATTCGCGATTTCGCTCATGACATAGAGAGTAAAGCGGAACTGTTCGGGACGAATCACCGGGTGCCCCCTGAAACCGGCGGCGGCCGAACGCCCGTCGTGCGGTCCGGGCACGGGTGGGGAACGCTGGAGCCAGGAGGTGGCGATGGATCCCGTCGAGGCCCTGGACCGGATCGCCTTCCTGCTGGAGCGGTCCCTGGCGCCGACCTACCGCGTGCGCGCCTTCCGTACCGCGTCCCGGGTGCTCGCGCGGCTGCCCGCGGCGGAGGTGGAACAGCGGGCGGCGGCCGGGACGCTGGAGTCGCTCAAGGGCGTGGGACCGAAGACCGCGCAGGTGGCGCGCGAGGCGCTCGCCGGGCAGGCGCCGGCCTACCTGGAGAAGCTGGAGGGCGGTGCGGCGGGTCTGCCGCTGACGGACGGCGCGGGGTCACGGCTGCGGGCGCTGCTGCGCGGGGACTGCCATGTCCACTCCGACTGGTCGGACGGCGGCAGCCCCATCGAGGAAATGGGCCGGGCGGCGGCCGCCCTCGGCCACGAGTGGGCCGCTCTCACCGACCACTCGCCGCGGCTGACGGTGGCCCGCGGGCTGTCTCCCGAGCGGTTGCGCCGGCAGCTGGACGCGGTCGGGGAACTCAACGCGACCTGGGCGCCGTTCCGGCTGCTGACCGGCATCGAATGCGACATCCTCGACGACGGGTCGCTGGACCAGGAGCCGGAGCTGCTGGAGCGGCTGGACGTGGTCGTGGTGTCCGTGCACTCCAAGCTGCGGATGGAGGCCCGTGCGATGACCCGCCGCATGGTGAAGGCCGTGCGCGATCCGCACGCCGACATCCTCGGCCACTGCACCGGGCGGCTGCTGAGCGGGCGGCCGGAGTCGCGGTTCGACGCGGACGAGGTGTTCGCGGCGTGCGCCGAGTCCGGCACCGCCGTGGAGATCAACAGCCGGCCCGAGCGGCTCGACCCGCCGCGCCGGCTGCTGCGCCGGGCCGTGGCGGCGGGCGTGCTGTTCTCGGTCGACACCGACGCGCACGCGCCCGGCCAGCTGGACTGGCAGGTCCTGGGCTACGCGCGGGCCGAGGAGTGCGGGGTGCCCGCGGAACGGATCGTGACCACCTGGCCGGTCGCGGAGCTGCTGGCCTGGACGAGAGACGCCTGACGCACTCGGTGACGCAGTTCACCGCGCGGTGCGGCGGGCCCGGGAACACCCATAGGTAGTTCATCGTTGAACCGACTGTGGGTGCGGATGGCACTGTGTCCCGCGGGTGCCGACCCCCGAAGACCGCCCCGACCGTGATTCCCCCGTCGCGGTCGGGGCTTTCCCCTGTCCCGGGCCTGTCCCGGGCCTGTCCGAGGCCGCTGTCCGGGCGTCGCGCTTGACTTCGAGAGCACTCCAATTCGTAGCGTTGCAGACATGAACAACAGCGCCATGGGCAGCAGCGACACCGCACAGCACAAGATCGGCTCGGGCTTCGGCCCCACGAGCACCGCCGAGGACGTCCTCCGGGGCGTCGACCTGACCGGGAAGCTGGCCGTCGTCACGGGCGGGTACTCCGGTCTCGGCCTGGAGACCACCCGCGCGCTGGTCCGGGCCGGCGCCCGCGTCGTCGTCCCCGCGCGCCGCCCGGACACGGCCCGCGAGAACCTCGCCGGGCTCGACGGCGTCGAGACGGACGAGCTGGACCTCGGCGACCAGGAGAGCGTGCGCGCCTTCGCCGACGGGTTCCTCGCCTCGGGCCGGACCATCGACCTCCTGATCGGCAGCGCCGGGATCATGGCCTGCCCGGAGACCCGGGTCGGCCCCGGCTGGGAGGCGCAGTTCGCCACCAACCACCTGGGGCACTTCGCGCTCGTGAACCGGCTGTGGCCGGCGATCGAGCCCGGCGGCGCCCGGATCGTCTCGGTCTCCTCGCGGGCCCACCACTTCGCGGGGATGCGCTGGGACGACGTCCAGTGGCGCCACGGCTACGACAAGTGGGCGGCGTACGGGCAGGCCAAGACCGCGAACGTGCTGTTCGCCGTCCACCTCGACAAGCTCGCCCGGGACCGGGGTGTACGGGCGTTCGCGCTGCACCCCGGCGGCATCCTGACGCCCCTCCAGCGGCACCTGCCGAAGCAGGAGATGGTGGAGCGTGGCTGGATCGACGAGGACGGCAACCTGCTCGACCCCGAGGGCTTCAAGTCCCCGGAGCAGGGCGCGGCCACCCAGGTGTGGGCGGCGACCTCGCCGCAGCTGGCCGGGATGGGCGGCGTCTACCTGGAGGACTGCGACATCGCCGAGCCCGCCGTGGAGGACGCCGAAGACCGGGCCGGCGTCCGGGCCTGGGCGAAGGACCCGGAGCAGGCGGCCCGGCTGTGGGAGCTGTCCGCCGAGCTGACGGGCGTGAACGCGTTCCCCGCGCAGGGGTAGCCCGCAGGTTCTCGGGTCGTCAGATCGCCGGGCCTGCGATCTCGTCCAGCGCCGCCAGGAGCTCGGGGTCGACCGCCTCCCGCAGCCAGCGGTCGTGCTCCGCGCCGCTCGCCCGGGGGATCGTCTCGACGAGCATGATCAGGTAGAGATAGGCGCGGTAGAGGGCGAGCCGCAGCCGGGCCGGCCGGTCGAAGGCGGCCCGGCCTCCCGCGTCGTGGTAGCCCTCGAGGAACGCCTCGTCCTTCCTGATGTCACCCAGCAGCGCGAGGGAGACGAAGTCCGCGAGGGGGTCGCCCCAGAACATGCGCTCGCCGTCGATGAGGCCCCCGATCCGGGGCTTCCCGTCGGCGCGGCGGTCCACCAGGACGTTGCCCTGCCACAGGTCGAAGTGGACGAGCCGCGGGACGGTGACCTCGTCGAGGGCGTCGTACGCGGTCCGGGCGACGGCGGCCACCTCGTCGACGGGCCGGGGCAGTCGGGCGCCGTGCCGGCGGGCGTCGGCGAGGATGCCGTCGAACATCGTCGTGAACGCGGTGCGCCAGTCGGGGGCGAGCGGGCCGAACGCGCCGGTGGGGTAGCCGAAGCCGGGCCCGGTCACCTCGTGCAGCCGGGCGACCTGACGGCCCAGCTCGGTGCGCAGCTCTCTCTGTTCGACGGCGTCGAGCGAGCCGTCCCACGGGTCGCCCGGGCACGCCGTCATCAGCAGCAGCCGCTCGTCGACGGCCACGACCCGCGGCGCCGGCACCTCGGCCTCGGCCGCCCCGCGGCAGAACTCCGCCTCCCCGAGCAGCAGTCGGCTCTCGTAGCGCAGCCCCGGCGCGGCGGGCGCGACCTTCAGCACATAGCGGCTGCCGTCCGTCAGGCGGAGTTCCTCGACGGTGTTGTACGTGCCGCCGCTGAGCGGACGCACCCGGGCCAGCCGGTCGGGCGGGACGGCCGCCGCCTTCAGCACCTGCCTGGCCCGTACCCAGGAGTCCGTCGAGTCACTCGAGTCCGTCACCGTGTGCCCACCCTTCTCCGGTCCGCCGGGAGCGCGATCACGGTAAGGGCACGGACGACGGCCGAGTGGCGGGATGGAGATACCGGTCGGCGGATTATCCGTACCGGACCCGGTCGCACCCGGTCTAGGTTCGCTTCATGGCAGAGATCAGCTTCCGGGCGGCCGACGACTGCGCCCTGCACGCCACCACCGTCGGAGCAGGCCCGGCCCTCGTCCTCCTGCACGCCGGCGGCCCCGACCACCGGAGCATGCTGCCGCTGGCCGAGCGGCTCGCCGACCGCTGGACGGTCGTCCTCCCCGACCTGCGGGGCTACGGCCGTTCGGTCTGCACCGACCCGGCCCGCCACACCTGGGCCCAGTACACCGACGACGTGATCCGGCTCCTGGACCACCTGGACCTGCCCGGCGCCGCGCTCGCCGGGGCGGGCCTGGGCTCCACGATCACGCTGCGGACGGCCGCCGCGCACCCGGCCAGGGTCCGGGCCGCCGTGCTGATCGGCGTCGAGGACATCGAGGACGGCGAGGCGAAGGAGGCCGAGATCCGCTTCCTGGACGCGTTCGCCGCCCGTGTCGCGGCCGACGGCATCGAGGCCGGCTGGGAGCCCCTCCTCGCCGACTTCCCGCCCGTCGTCGGGGACATGGTGCGCGACGCCATCCCCCGCTCGGACCCCGCCAGTATCGTGGCCGCGGCCGCCATCGGCCATGACCGCTCCTTCCGGAGCGTCGACGAACTCGCCGCGATCACCGCCCCGACCCTCGTCTTCCCCGGCACCGACCCACGTCACCCCACCGCCCTCGCCGAAGCGGCCGCCACCACCCTCCCCCACGGACGCCTGGCCACGACCGCGATCGGCGACGACCTGCGAACCGCCGAGGACCTCGGCCGCGCCCTCGCCCCCGCCATCCGCGAGTTCCTCGCAGGCGTCGCGTGAGGCGCCCCGAATAGGCTGACCGGATGACCACTGCCTCCACCGTGCTGTCCATCGCCCTGGACGAGACCTCGGACCCCGACTTGCGTCCGCTGCCCGCGGAGGCGGCCGCGCTGTTGGACGAGGTCGGGGCGCCGCCCCGGCTGGTCGCTCACCTCCGGGCAGTCCACGATGTCGCGGCACAGCTCGTCGCTTGGGTCGGCGACCACTGTCCGGGGCTGGCCGTCGACCGGGAGGCGGTGCTGTTCGGTGCGGCCACGCACGACATCGGCAAGGCCCTGCACCCCGGCGAGCTGTCCGGCCCCGGCGCCCGGCACGAGGAGGCCGGGCGGGAACTCCTGCTGACCCACGGCGTGCGCTCCGCTCTCGCCCGGTTCGCCGGGACCCACGCCTCGTGGACGGCCCCCGACATCGGCCCGGAGGACCTGCTGGTGAGCCTGGCCGACAAGGTGTGGAAGAACAAGCGGGTGGCCGACCTGGAGGATCTCGTCGTGGCGGAGCTGTCCCGGGCCGGAGGCCGGCCGGTGTGGCAGGAGTTCCTCGACCTCGACGAGTTCCTCACCGGACTCGGGGAGGACGCGGACCTGCGGCTGGCCTGGCAGGCGGCACATTCCGTCCACGGCTGAGCGGGGTAGACCTGCGCAGCGGCCCGCTCGTCCGCGCCGTGGCCGCCCGGTGAAGGGGCCGACGCCAGGACCGAGGCCGACGCCAGGACCGAGGCCGACGCAGGCGCCGGCCCGCGCGTCTGCGGGCCGCCTCACCCGGCGTCTGCGGGTCGGCGGCCGCGCCCCGGGCTCGCGGGCCCGGCGGGACTGCGTGACGTGATCCGGGGCGGGTCTCGGCGGCCCTCCCCCGGCACGTTGAGCACGATCTTGCCCCGGCTGTCCCGGCTCTCCAGCCGCTCGTGCGCCCCGCGCGCCCGGTGCGGCGGCGGCACGGTCTCGATCGGGACCCGGCAGTCGCGTTCACCTTCATCGGCGGTCGGCCGTGCCTGGACTCCGTCGCCACGCTCGGCCGGCGGCACACCACCGAGGCGGAACGGCTGCCGGACCCCACGGCGCCGGCCCGCTGGATCGAGGAGGCCGGGCCGGGCGCGGCGCCCGAGCCGGCGCCCGAGCCGGCGCCGGTCACGGCCCGGGACCTCACGGACGCCCGCGGCCCGCGCGAGGCCGTGTACGGGCTGGTCCGTGCCGCGCCGGCCGGGCGGGAACCGGAGTCGGCCGACGGCGAGCGGGTCAACGCGACGGCCGCCCGGCCCCATCTCGCACCCCGGCCGGGCGACCCCCGCCCTGGACCGGGTCAAGAAGTGCGAGAACCCTGACAGTTCCCTGCTGTTCCTCGACGACTCCCAGGCCCGCCGCCGCCGTTGGCGCTCCATGGAGCGCTGCGGCAACCAGGCGAAGGTGGCCGGCTACCGGTCGCGCAGCAGGGCCGCCTCCACCCGGTGAAGATGGATCAGGACGTCGTGGCTGCGGCCCAGGGCGATCCTGAACTCCGGTCCCGGGTGGTCGGTGCCGATGAACCGCACCGGCCGCACGACGTCGAGCCACTCCCGGGCCGGTGCGGAGACCGACCGCAGGTCGACGACGTAGTCCCGGTACCGGACCTGGTCCAGCACGGCCTCGGCGGTGCCCGGTCCGGCCGGGCCCAGCGTCCACTTCCGCAGGTTCTGATCCGCGTCCAGGGCGTTGAACGAGCCGCGGTCGAAGGTGACCCCGACGCTCACGTACCCCGCCCCCAGCCGGTCGCGCAGGAACGCGCCCTGCATCCGGGGATAGGTGGCCGGGTCGAAGCTCTCGTAGCCGACGTGGGCGTCGTGCGCCGACAGCAGCACCTTGGTGCCGGTGTGCTCCCGCCACCACAGGACGTTCTCGGCCATCGTCCGGTCGCGCCACAGCAGGGAGGCGGCGTTCTGCTCCGGGTCCGCGAAGTCGTACGCGTACCAGCGGGCCGTCTGGTCGATGACCGCCGCGTACTGCACGGCCCGGTCGTGGGCCGCGCGGTCCGCGCCCGGCGGCTGCCCGCGCAGCAGTTCCAGGGCCTCGGCGGTGCGCCCGGCCTTCTCCCGGCGCTCGGCGAGCGGCTGGTCGTAGTAGCCCACCATGTACGTCTCCACCTTCACGGTGGGCCGCAGGCCGAGGTAGAGGGCGTCGAGACGGCTCGTCAGCTCCGGGTGGGCGCGGGCCACGTACCGGGTGACGTCGTCGTAGAGTTCGGGGCCGGTCCAGGCGAAGTCGTCGCCCATGAAACGGACCGGGTCCCCCGGATGGCGGACGTTGTACGCCCGCATCCATCCGACGAGCCGCAGGTACTCGGCGTTGTTCCACCAGAGGTACTCGCTCTGGAACTCGTCGCTCATGATGCGCCCGGGGTCGCCCGTGCCGTGCAGGACGTAGTCGTCCAGGCGCAGTCCGGTGCTCCAGCTGCCCTCCAGGGCGAAGGTGCGTACGCCCTTCTCCTCGACGAGGTGGCGGAAGACGCGGTCCTTGAGGGCGAAGAAGTCGTGGGAGCTGTGGGTGGCCTCGCCCAGCCCGACGACCCGGGCGGCGCCGATCATCCGGTCCAGGGCGCGCAGATCGCCGGTGTCGCCGCCCGGTTCGACGGTGTGCAGGGGGTGGGCGGCGCGGTCGAGGGCGGCGACGACGCCCGTGCCGTCCGCGGCGGTCGCGGCGGTCGCGGCGGAGAGGGAAGCGGTGGCCGGCGCGGCGAGGGCCGCGGCGGAGAGGGTGCCGAGGAGGGAGAGGACGATGCCGATGCCGGCGGCGATGCCGGTCCGGTGACGTTTCATGCTCCGAGCGTCCCGTCCCGGCGCCCGGCACACCATCCTGTGATCCACCGTCCGGGGGGGGCGGGCAGCCCGGGCGTGAGCGCGGGGGATTCCCTCCGCGCCCGCGTGCGCCCGGTGTCTTCCCCGGCCGGTGAGAACGATCTAGGCTCGCTCGCGGACAGTTCCGGTCCTCGATGCAGCCGATGGTCCGTCGGGTCCCGCGAGGTGGTGGAGAGACGTTCGAGGCTGCCGAGGAAAGGGAACGGGACTGGCGATGCGAGATGTACGTGAGCGTGCGGCGCCGCTCGTGCGGTGGGCACGCCGCTACCGGGAGCCCAGTGTCGTCCAGGCGCTGCGATCCGCCGCCGCGGCCACGGTCGCGTATGTCATCGCGCTGCGCCTGAGCCCCGAATCGCTCCCGCTGACCGCGCCGCTGACGGCGCTGCTGGTCGTCCAGGTCACCCTGTACGCGACGCTCACCAACGGGGTCCGCCGGGTGAACTCGGTGGTGGCCGGCGTGCTCGTCGCCATCGCCTTCAGCCTCCTGGTCGGGCTGACCTGGTGGAGCCTCGCGCTGCTGATCATCGCCTCGCTGGCGGTGGGCCATCTGGTGCGGGTCGACGAGTACGTCCCCGAGGTCGCGATCAGCGCCATGCTGGTGCTGGGGGTCACCACCGTCGGGGACACGGCGTGGGCGCGGGTGGTGGAGACGCTGATCGGCGCGGTCGTCGGGCTCGCCTGCAATGTGCTGCTGCCGCCGCCGGTGTGGGTGGAGGAGGCGGGCGAGTCGATCGAGGGGCTGGCCCGCCGGCTGCGGCAGCTGATGCTGCGCATCGGCGAGGAGGCCGCCGGACGCACGCCGGTCGAGCAGGCGGCCGCCCGGCTGCACGAGGCCCGCCGCCTGGACCACGACATCGTGTCGGTGGACGCGGCCCTGCGGCAGGCCGAGGACAGCCTGCGGCTCAACCCGCGGGTCCGGGAGGGGCTGCTGCACCGGGTGGTGCTGCGCACCGGTCTGGACACGCTGGAGATCTGCACGGTCGTGCTGCGGGTGCTCGCCCGGACCCTCACCGACCTCGCCAAGGAGCGCGAGCCGCAGCCGCTGTTCCCGCCCGAGATCGGCGAGACCGTGGAGCGGCTGCTGTCGGAGATCGCCGACGCGGTGGTCAGCTTCGGGGTGCTGGTGACCACGTCCGTCAGCCTCAACGCGGACGCCGCCGAGGCCCGGCTCAGCGCCGAGCTGCGGCAGGCCGCGGCCACCCGCGACAAGCTCGCCCAGCTGCTGCTGGAGCAGCTCCAGCACGACGCCCGCCAGTGGCAGCTGCACGGCGCGGCGCTGACCGAGGTCAACCGCATCCTCGACGAGCTCGACACCGAGCACCGCTCCCGCCGCCTCCTGGAGGAGCTGGACCTGGTGTCACGGGAGCAGCGCGAACGGATGCCCCGGCTGACCCGGCTGCGCGAGCGGCTGGGCGTTCAGGAGCAGCTGTGGCGGAACCGTACGGGGATCGGCGGGCGTTTTCACTGAGGGAGCGCCGGGCGGGGCCGGCGCGCGACGCGAGGGAGCGGGCCGATGGCCGACACAGCCGTACGGATCGACGGGGACACGCTGAGGCTGCCGGGCGGGGTGGCGGTGCGGTTCATGCGCACCCTGCGACTGCCGGAGAGCGGTACGCACGACCTGCCGCCGGGTCTCGGCGTGTTCCCGGTGCGGCGGGTGTCCGACCACCCCGACACGGTGCCCGCCGACTGGCTGGCGCGCGGTGGCGTGATGCTGCCGATGTACCTGCGCGAGGCGATGTGGCTGAGCTTCGGGGGCTCGGCGGAGCCGGCCGCGCTCCAGGTCGGCGCGGGCAAGGTGTGCGCGGTCTCGGGCAAGCCGTGGAGCGACCGGCTCTCCCGTGATCCGCAGAACTACGTCACGCTGCCCCGGCAGCCCTGGCTGGACGGCATCAACTCGGGCCGGGGCACGGTGCGCCAGTTCGTGGCGGTGCCGCTGGGGCTGGGGGCGACCGTGGAGGGCCAGGTCACCGGCGAGGAGGTCTGGGGCGGGGTCCAGCTGCAGTCGTTCCCGCTGAACGAGCGCAAGCGCGCCGAGTGGCGCGAGGCGGAGCGGCGCCGCTCCCTGGAGACGAGCAGCGTGAAGTCGGTGCGGGCCGCCGGATACGGCGCTCCGCCCGCGCCCGGCGCGGCCCCGATGATGCCTGCCGCCGCCCCCGCTCCGGGGAGCGCGCCGCGGGCCAGGGCGGCCGCGGCGATGGGCCTGGGGGTGGGCGGTTCGATGCGGCAGGAGGTCTACAAGGACGTCCGTCCGGTCGCGGACTACGCGCAGACGCCCGGCGCCCGGGTCTTCGTGCACCTGGTGACACCGCCGGAGTGGCGGCGCATCACGGGCGAGGCGCCCCCGCCGTCCCCGGTGGACCGCGCCGCGTACACCGCGGCCGGGCTGCCCTGGTACGACTACTACGACAACGACGCGCACGACGTGGCCCCCAGCGACACCCTGGCGGCGGTGCAGCCGGTCGGCGACTGGCTCGGCGACGACCTCGACCCCTGGCAGCCGCCCGCCCCCGGCCAGGTGCACCACCTGAAGGACACGCCGGGGAAGCCGGTGACGGACGGCGACTGGTAGCCCCGCTCCCCCGCCTTCGGGTTTTCCGCTTTTGCGTTCGACGGCCGGTCCGGGTCAAGGTGGCAGTCACGGCGGAGACGGACGACGACCTGAGGTGCTGGCAATGGGCAGTGGGACGCAAGCGGCGTGCGGCGGCGGTCCGAGCAGGCGCCGTTTCGTCGGACTGCTGGGCGGCGCGGCCGCGGCTTCGGCCCTGGCCGCGTGCGGGAACGAAGGCGACTCGCCCGACGCCCAGGGAACCCCGGAGGCCCAGGAAGCGCGGGAGGCCCGGCAGGGCGCGCCGAAGCAGCCGTCGTCGTCCGCGTCGCAGGAGCCGTCGCCCTCCGCCTCGGGGAGTCCGTCCGGCCCCCGGCCCCTCTACCTGGGCACCTACACCTCCGCCGAGGGGGGCGGGAAGGGCATCGGCGTCGCCTCGTACGATCCCGCCTCGGGGCGGATCACCGGCCGGGGCACGATCACCGGCGTCCCGGACCCGTCGTACCTCGCGGTGCATCCGAACGGCGGCACGCTGTACGCGGCGAACGAACGCGAGCGCGGCGTCGTGACCGCCGTACGGCTGTCGGATCGGAAGGTGCTGGGCAGCAGGGCCACGGGCGGGACGCACACCTGCCAGGTGTCGGTCCATCCGAGCGGCCGGTGGCTGCTGAGCGCCGACTTCGGCTCGGGCAGTGTGGCCGTGCACCCCATCGAAGCCTCGGGGGCGCTCGGCGAGCGCACCGACCGGGTCGTCCACAGCCGTCCGGCGCCCCGGTCCGGCCAACAGGGGCCGCACGCGCACCAGTTCATCACGTCCCCGGACGGCGGCCATGTCCTCGCCGTCGACTTCGGCACGGACACGGTGTACAGCTACCGCCTGGACGGCACGGCGGGGACCCTCACCGAGGTCGCGCAGGCGCACACCCGGTCGGGCGCCGGTCCGCGCCACCTCACGTTCCATCCCGGCGGCCGGTACGCCTACCTCGCCGACGAGGCCGACGACACGGTCGCGGTCTGCTCCTACACCCCGTCGAGCGGCCGGCTGACGATCGGAAAGCCGCAGTCCACGGGCTCGAAGGCGGACCCCAACTACCCGGCGCAGCTGGCGGTCACGCCGGACGGCGGGTACGCGTTCCTCGCCAACCGCGGCGACAACACCCTCGCGCGGTACGCGGTGGAGGCGGACGGGGCCCGGCTGCGGCTGCTCGGCACGGTACCGGTGGAGGGGGACTTCCCTCGGCAGCTCGCGCTCTCGCCGGACGGCGGTCTGCTGTTCGCCGCGAACCAGCGCTCCGGCACGGTCAGCGTCTTCCGGGTGGACGACGCGAAGGGTGAACTGCGGCTCGCGGGCGAGCCGTTCGCGTCACCCGTCGCCGTCTGTGCGCTGCCGCTGTAGGGCTCGCGGGCAGGAGGCGGCGGCCGCCTGGGTGAGCAGGACGTGCATGCGCTCGGTGAGTTGGGAGACGTCGTCGGCGGGCCTGTGGAAGGGCAGGCGTACGTCGCCGTGGGCGCGGGCGCGCTCGATGCGCAGTGTCAGCCCATGCCGGTCCACGGCGAGCGGCTGGACCCGGACGGCGCCGTGCAGGCTGTCGCGGTCGACGAGCCGGGTGAGCCGCTCCACGGCGTCGGGGTGGGAGTCGGCGAGATGCGTGAGCAGCTGCGCCTCGGCGGTGGCGAGGGGGTCGGGCTCGGCCTCCGCGAACTCGTCGAGGCCGACGACGACCGCGCCGGAGGGCTGTTTCAGCACCACGCGGGTCGCGTGGAAGACGAGCGTCTCGTCCTCGGGGGCGAACCAGCCGGCCAGCCAGAGCCGGGCCCGGATACGGTTGCGGACGGGGACGGGGGCGACGTCGCCGAACTCCAGCACCGCGGACGGCTCGCCGCGGGGCGCGCAGATCGCCGCGGTGAGCAGGGCGCTGTCCTCGGGCACGTGCAGGATCACCCGCCCGTCCTCGTCGACGGTGTGCGCACCGACGAACTCCTCGCGCCCGCCGTCCGCGGTCACCGCGCAGGACCACGAGGCCGCGAGCACCGAACGGGCCCGCTCGGCAGCGGCAGGCACGGCAGCCCAGCTTTGGCTGTCACCCATCCCAAAACCTCCTTAGGTAAGCCTTGCCTAACCTATCGGAGATCCGTGCCCGCGCCAACCGCCGTGGCCACACCCGTCGGGTTCGGGCATCAGCCGCCGGCCTTCCGGAGTGAAGGTGAAGGTGTCGTCGAAGGGGCCTTCGTCGCCGCAGCGCACGGCGAGCAGGATCGGCTGCGCGCGCTTCGGGGGCCACTCCCCGTCCGGCTCCGTGCCGTTCCAGAGGTGGAACCACACCACCGGCTCCGCGGGATCCGGCCCGAAGTAGCCGAGCGTCTTGCCGTAGTACGGGTTGGTGCCGCCCAGCAGCAGGGCCGGCTCCCCGAACTCCGTGGTGACGTCCGGCCAGGTGCGGTCCTCGGCCGCCCACGGGCGCGCCCGGTCACGCACGCGCGCGTGGGCGTCCGCGTCGAGGACGCGGTCCGGGTGAAGCCAGCCGCGTCGGCGCGCGAACTCCGCGTACACCGACGCCGGTTCGTCGTTGTCGACCCTGTGGCCCGGCACCATGTCCCGGAAGACGCCCTTCACCCCCGTGCTCCTCCCGGAGCGATCGAGCCAGGACCGCCACTGCTCGTCCCACGCTTTGGTGTCCCGCTCGACGAACGCCAGATGCCCGAAGGCCACCCACAAGGCCGCCTCGCCCCCGTACATACCAAGGCGTCTCAGCATCGAGTTCACCTGCTCGACCAGGTGGGCGTGGATGTCTTCGGCGCTCGCGAGGAAGTCCGGGGCGTCGGAGGAAGTCATCCCCCATTCTCCCCCGCCGACGATCATCCCGGTGGGGAAATGACCCCCAACAACGCCCGGGCGCACAACTCCCGGACCTGCTCCCGCGACAGGTCCGAGCCGCGCAGCCACTCCAGGCAGACCGCCGTCGTGAACGCCAGCCAGCCGCGCACCGCCAGCCGTACGTCGGGGCGCTCGCCGAAGAGCGGGCCGAACTCCGGGTCGGCGCCGAGGGCCGCCAGGATCTGGCGTTCCTGCGCCTGGAGCGCCCGCCGGTAGACCTTGCGCACGGCCTGGTCGCCGGCCGCGTCCGCGCGGTGGAAGGCGCGGTAGCCGTGCGCGTGGGTCTCCACGTACTCCAGGTAGGTGTCGAGGCCGGAGGCGAGCTGTTCGCGGACCGGGATGCCGGGGACCGCCGCCGTCATGCGCAGCATCCGCTCGCTCTCGCGCTCGACGACCGCCGCGAAGAAGTCCCGCTTGGTGGGGAAGTAGTGGTAGAGGAGGCCACGGGAGACGCCCGCGATCTCGGCCACCTGCTCGATCCAGACCTCGTCGTACGGACTCTCCGAGAACAGGCGCGCGCCGACCGTCAGGAGCTGTTCCCTGCGTTCCCCGGTGCTGAGTCGGCGCCGGGTGCGCTCGCCCTGGTTCGCGGCCATGCCCGCACTTTACTTGACGCCGGTTCAACGACAGGACCAGACTGAGCCGCGTTATTGAACCCACGTACAACATGCTCAACCTGCCGCTGCATCAAGGGAGATCGCGTCATGGCGGAGACGGGGACGACGACCGAGGGCGGACTGCCGAAGGGGTTCCGCGGCGCGGAGCAGGGCTGGCCCGAGCTGGAGCGCATTCCGCATCCGCCGCGCCGGATCCCGCTGCTCGGCGACATCCTGGGCGCGAGCCGGCGCACGCCCCTCCAGGACTCCCTGCGGTACGCCCGGCAGCTGGGGCCGATCTTCCGGCGCAAGGCGTTCGGCCGGGAGTTCGTGTTCGTGTGGGGCGCGGCGCCGGCCGCCGACATGGCGGACGAGACACGGTTCGCCAAGCACGTGGGGCTCGGCATCGCCAATCTGCGGCCCGTCGTCGGGGACGCGCTGTTCACCGCGTACAACCACGAGCCGAACTGGCAGCTGGCGCACGACGTCCTGGCCCCGGGCTTCAGCCGGGAGGCCATGGCGGCCTACCACCCGATGATGCTCGACGTGGCCGAGCGGCTCACCGGCCACTGGGACCGGGAGCTGGCCGCGGGCCGGGCGGTGGACGTGCCGGGCGACATGACCAAACTGACCCTGGAGACGATCGCCCGCACCGGCTTCGGCCACGACTTCGGCTCCTTCGAGCGCGCCCGGCCGCACCCCTTCGTGACGGCGATGGTGGGCACCCTCACCTACGCCCAGCGCCTCAACACGGTCCCCTCCCCCGCGCTGCTGCGGCGGGCGACGCGGCGCAACGAGGCCGACATCGCGTACCTCGACCGCACCGTCGACGACCTGGTGCGGGCCCGGCGCGACACGGGCGGCGGGGACGGCGATCTGCTCGACCGGATGCTCGACACCGCCCACCCCGAGACCGGCGAACGGCTGTCGGCGCAGAACGTACGGCGGCAGGTCATCACCTTCCTGGTGGCCGGCCACGAGACCACCTCCGGCGCGCTCTCCTTCGCCCTGCACTACCTTTCCCTCAACCCGCCGATCGCGGCCCGCGCCCGCGCCGAGGTGGACCGGGTGTGGGGGGACACGGCCGTGCCGGCGTACGAGCAGGTGGCGAAGTTGCGTTACGTCCGCCGGGTGCTCGACGAGGCGCTGCGGCTGTGGCCGACGGCGCCCGCCTTCGCGCGGGAGGCCCGGGCGGACACGGTGCTGGCCGGGGAGCATCCCATGCGGCGGGGCGGCTGGGCGCTGGTCCTCACCGCCATGCTGCACCGGGATCCCGAGGCGTGGGGGCCGGACGCCGAACGGTTCGACCCGGACCGCTTCGACGCGGCGGCCGTACGCGCGCGTGCCGCGCACAGCTACAAGCCGTGGGGCACCGGGGCGCGGGCCTGCATCGGCCGGCAGTTCGCGCTGCACGAGGCCACGCTGGTGCTCGGGCTGCTGCTGCGCCGCTACGAGCTGCGGCCGGACCCGGCGTACCGGCTGCGGGTCACGGAACGGCTGACGCTGATGCCGGACGGGCTGCGGATGCACCTGGAGCGGCGCACACCGATGCCGGCGTCGACGTCGACGCCGGCAGGCGTGCCGGTCGACGAGAAGGCCGCGGGGGCGTCCTCAGAGCCGCGGTGTCCAGTGCACCGGGCGGGTGACTGACTCGGGCAGGCGGGTGCCCGTGCTTCCCCGGGCGGCGTTCAGCTGCGGCTGGGTCAGGAAGAGCGCGTCGGTCAGATCGGCGTCCGTGAGGTCGGTGTCGCGCAGGTCGGCGCCTATCAGGTCCGCTCCGCGCAGGTCGGCGCCGGTGAGGTCGGCCGCGATCAGGTAGGCGCCGCGGAGGTTCGCGCCCCGCAGATCGGCGCCCTTGAGGCGGGCGCCCATCAGGTCGGCGCCCCGGCGCTCCTTCTTGCGCCCGCCGATGCCGGCCCGGGCCAGTTCGCTGGTCTTCAGGAGCAGCACGTTGACGTTCTGTCGGTGTGCCGGGACGTCGAGCGCGGCCAGGTCGTCCGGGTCCAGCCGGGTGAGTGCCTCCGTCGTCTCCAGGGCCCGGCCCAGGTCGCCGTGGATCGGGCGGGCGGCGGGGAGGGTGAGCGCCTCGGTGAGGTACCAGAGGAGTTCGTGGAGCTGCCGGACGACCGGGAACACGTCGGTCATCCGGCGGGCGTCCTCCCGCGAGGCCGTGCGCCGGTCCCGGCCGCCGAAGGTGAGCTGCGAGACCTTCTGTCCGGCGCCGAAGCAGTCGTAGACCGTGCAGCCGGTGAAGCCCTTCTGCCGCAGCCGGGCGTGGATGCCGCAGCGGTGGTCCTCGCCCAGGTTGGGACACGCCTTGCCGGCGGGCTTGTCGATGGCGAAGTCCGCGGAGCGGGCGAAGGGCAGGGCCACACAGCACAGGCCGAAGCAGTTCTCGCAGTCCCCGCGCAGTCCGGCCCGGTCCGCCGTCTCGTCCGCCGTCGTGTCCGCCGCACCGTCCGCCGTCGTGTCTCGCATGCCGTCCACCCTACTGACCTGCGGTCTACCGGTTGAACAGCTCGAAGGCCACGGCCGGGCGGCCGCCGAACCGCTCGCCGACGGACTTCGCCACCCCGGTCAGGAATCCCCGCACGTAGGTCTCCGGATCCTCGTCGGTCAACGCGGCGATGTAGGCGCGGTGCTCCAGCAGCGAACCCACCGCACGCTCCAGGCCCGCCGACGCGTCCACCGCGTGGCTGGGCGTCGCGGACCCGGCCACGGCGACCCAGCGCACGCCGTTCCAGGGTTCGAGGCCCTGCTCGACGAGTTCCGGGAAGATCCAGCGGTTCCCCGCGTCCCCGGCCGCGTCGAGGACCGCGCGGCCGACGGCGACGTGGTCGGGGGTGTTCCAGGCGACCCCGCCCCAGGTGTCGCGGTGGTTGAGGGTGATGACGAGTTCGGGGCGATGCCGGCGGATCGCGGCGGCGATGTCCCGGCGCAGGGCAAGCCCGTACTCGATGACGCCGTCCCGGTGGTCCAGGAACTCGACCGTGGAGACGCCGACGACGGCCGCGCTCGCCCGCTGCTCCCGCTCGCGCAGCGGGGCGCACTCGGCCGGCGGGACGGTGTCGATGCCCGCCTCGCCGCGGGTCGCCAGCACATAGGCGACCTCGCGGCCGGCGTCGGTCCAGGCGGCGACGGCCGCGGAGCACCCGTACTCGAGGTCGTCCGGATGCGCCACCACGGCCAGGGCACGCTGCCAGTCCTCGGGCATGGGCTGGAGCTGGGGAACAGTCGGCTCGGTCATGCTCGAAGACTAATCCGTGACACTGACATCACGCCTCGTCACGGGTCAGGGCGAGCAGCCGGTCCAGGACGCGGGGGCCGCCGGCCCGTACGCCGTCGTGTTCGAACTCGTCCGTGACCCAGGTGCGCAGGCCGCGGATCGCGCGGGCGGTGCGCAGGGAGTGGGCGGTGTCGACGTAGAGGTCGTCGTGGTAGATCGCCGCCGCGACCGGGACCTCGTTGGCGGCGAGGCGGGCGGAGTCGTACAGGGGCGGCCAGTCGGTACGGGCGGCGAGGAGTTCGGCGGTCTCGCGCAGCGGGCGCAGCGCGGGGTCGGTCTCGAACATCCAGGGGTGGATCGTTTCGCCGGTCAGCAGCAGGGGTCCGTCGCCGGCCAGCGTCTTCGCCGCGTCGAACTGCGGGAACTCGGCGCGCACCCGCTCTGCGGCCCAGGCGGTGGGACGACCGTCCTGGCCGTAGACCGCCTCGTGGACGAGGGCGTAGAGGGGGTGTCCGGCGTAGGAGAGAAGGCCCTGGATCTCCTCCTGGAAGGCGTCGGACAGCTCCGGCCCCCGCGGGGTGGGGACGAACGCCTCCTCCAGGAGGTGGTGCAGTCGATGGCTGCCCTCGCTGCCCCCGAGGAGGATGCCGAGGGTCTGGAAGGCCTCGACGGTGAGGCGGTAGCCGCTGGGGAGGGTCACCTCGTGGTGGAGGAGGTGGTCGGCGATGCGGCGGGCGCGTTCGACGTCCTGCGGGTAGCGGGCGTAGTGCGCGGCGACCTTGCACTCCATGCGCGGGTAGGCGGCGCGGTAGACGTCGTCGGCGTGCGCGTCCAGCGAGGGCAGGCCGCCGGTGATCACGGCCGCGGCGAGGCCCTCGGGGGCCGTCGAGAGGTAGGTGACCGTGCAGAAGCCGCCGAAACTCTGGCCGAGGACGGTCCACGGGGCGCCGCCGGTGACCTCGCGGCGGATCAGCTCGCAGTCCCGGACGATGGAGTCGGCCCGGAAGCGCGCGAGGTGGGCGGCCTGTTCGGCCGGGCCGCCGCGCAGCGGGAGCGTCTGGCGGTTGGCCGGGGTGGAGTGGCCGGTGCCCCGCTGGTCGAGCAGGAGGACCCGGTACTCCTCCAGCGCGCGGCCGAGCCAGGCCGACTTGCCGACGAAGCGGTTGGCGCCGAAGCCGGGGCCGCCCTGGAGGTAGAGGAGCCAGGGCAGATCCTGGCCGGACTTGTCGCTCGCGACGACCTCACGGGCGTAGAGCCCGATCGTCTCCCCGGCCGGGTCGGCGTGGTCGAGGGGCACGGTGAAGCGGCGGTCGGTGAGTACGACGCCGGGCTGGCGGTAGCTGAGGGGCAACAGGGGTCTCCTGGGACGCTCGGTGTGCGGGCCGCGTCCCAGTTCAGCACATGTCCGGACGGCGCCGGAGCCCGGGGGATCATGAACGGCTACTGAACGGCCGCTCAGCGCGCCGAGAGGCTGGACCTGCGCACCACCAGCTCCGGCTGGAGCACCACCCTGCGGTGCTCGTGCGGGGCGACGCCCACCCCGGCCTCGGTCTCCTCCGTCTCCTCCAGCAGCATCTCGGCGGCCAGGGCGCCCATGGTGACGGCGGGCTGACGGACCGAGGTGAGGGGGACGGCCGCGGCGGCCGCGAACTCGATGTCGTCGTAGCCGACGATGGCGAGGTCGTCGGGGACGCCGACGCCGGCCGCGTACATGGCCTGCAGGACGCCGAGGGCGAGCAGGTCGTTGGCGCAGAACACGGCGGTCGGGCGGTCGGCGAGGCCGAGGAGGCGGGCGCCCGCGTCCCGGCCGGCGGCCACGTCGAGCCGTTCGGTCGGCAGTTCGCGCAGGGCCTCGGGCCCGAGGCCCGCCTCGGCGAGCGCGTTCAGGGCGCCGGTGCGGCGGTCGCGGACCTGGGTGAAGCCGGGCGGGCCGCTGACGTAGGCGATGGAGCGGTGTCCGGCGTCGATCAGATGCCGCACCGCGAGCGCGCCGCCCGCCACGTCGTCCACCGACACCGAGCATTCGGTGGTGCCCTCGGAGACCCGGTCGACGAGCACGAAGGGGATGCCGTGCCGGCGGAAGGACGCGATGTTGCGGCCGGTCGCGTCGGCCGGGGTGAGCAACACGCCGCGCACCCGCTGCTCGGCGAAGAGCGACAGGTACTCGGCCTCCTCGCCGACGCTCTCGGCGCTGTTGCAGACCATGACGCCGAGCCCGGCGTCCCGGGCGGCCCGTTCGGCGCCGCGGGCGACGTCGACGAAGAAGGGGTTGCCCATGTCGAGGACGAGCAGCCCCATGATCCGACTGCGCCCCGCGCGCAACTGGCGGGCCGACTCGCTGCGGACGTAGCCGAGCCGGTCTATCGCCGAGAGCACCCGCGCCCGGGTCTCCGTGGCGACGGTGTCCGGGCGGTTGATGACGTTGGACACCGTGCCGACGGAGACTCCGGCGGCGCGGGCGACGTCCTTGATACCCACCGAATGGGCCATCAGGCGGGGACCTCCAGGTGAACGGGGCACGGCGGGACGGCCTTCACATTACCGTCATCCCGCCGCACCCCTGTCCGGGGCTCTGTCCGGGTCATGCGGGCAGCGCGAAGTCGATGACATGGAGCGCCGACGGGGTCGTCCCGCTGGATTTCTCCTGGTACATGAACGACAGCACGTTGTCGGCCTTGACCCGCAGTTCGTCGATGACGACCTCGCCGAAGGCGTTGAGGCCGCTGCCGTCGAAGAGGACCGTCCAGTCGGTGTAGCCGGAGGCCTTGGAGGCGCCGGCGATCCGGCCGAACGGGAAGATCGCGTAGGCGTTGTCGTACTTGTCCAGGATCAGCTTGGTGCGCTGGCTGGAGCCGAGGACGACGGGGATCTCCGTCTTTCGCCAGGTCCCGGCGGAGTTCCTGCGGACGTGGAAGGCGCGGCCGCCCGCGGTGCGGTCGCTGACATAGTCGGTGGTGCACTGGCCGAAGCGGCCGGGGACGTAGCTGATGATCGCGTGCGGCAGGCCGGTGGAGTCGACGGCCTGGCTCTCCTGGTTCATCAGGGAGTGGTCGGGGTTGAGCGCGTCCACGACGAGTCCGCTGTCCGTGACGGCCACCTTGTCGGAGCCGCCCGTGGTGCCGACGGCGGTGCCCGCGTTGTTGCGCCAGGTCCGGCCGCGGTCGTCGGAGTAGACGTAGCCGGTGTCGTGGTTGGTGATCCCGCCGCTGGAGCACATCACGGCGCCGTTCTGCTCGCGCCAGGTGAAGAACGAGTGCAGGCGGCCGTCGACGTCGTAGTCGATGCCGTGCAGGTACATGTTGCGGACGGTCGACGAGCCGTGCTCGCTGGTGTAGGTGCCGGTGGAGCTGGACCACTCGCCGAGGTTCGTCCAGGTCGAGCCGTCGTACTCGGCGAGCGCGTTGCGGCCGTTGCCGGAGATGCCGACCCGGTAGCTGAGCTGGAGCCTGCCCTCGGGGGTGGCGACGAACTGCGGGTAGGTGAACTGGGTGGTGAGCGCGAGCCCGTCGAGGGTGGTCTGGACGGCGCCGAAGACGGACGAGGTCCAGGAGGTGGTCGCCGGGTTGTCGAGGAGTCCGGCGGTCGACTTCACGTAGAAGAAGCCGTCGCTGTGGGAGTCCATGTTGAGGTGGAGCCGGCCGTCGACCTTGGAGACGCCCATGGAGATGACGTTGTGCGAGTCGCTGGCCTTGAGCTGGTGCGAGAGGGTGACGGTGGACCAGGTGCTCCCGCCGAGGACGCGGCGGGCGACGACCGCGTTCTTGGTGGAGGTGTACCAGGCGGCGTACTGGTAGCCCTTGTAGGTCAACAGGCCTTTCTTCTGGAACGAGTTGTTGTTGACCAGGCCGTCGTAGGAAACGAAGAACACGGCCGTGGCGTCGAGTCGGGTGGTGGCCTTCTTCGTGACCGAGGGGCCGGGGTCGGCGGCGCGGGCCGTGCCGGCGGCGAGCACGGGGGAGGCCGCGGCGCCGAGCAGGGCGCCGGCCAGGAGGGTACGTCGTCTCATCGCGGGGACTCCGTTGTCGTACGAGAGCACGGGGACGGGGAGGTGTCAGGCGAGGTGGAACACTTCGGTGAGCGGTTTCATCGCCTCGTCAGGGCGGGATCCGTCGAGGGACTCGAAGAACGGGGACATCTCGGCCTGCCAACGGGCGTTGACGTCGGTGGCCTCCATGCCGGCGAGGGCGGCTTCGAAGTCCTCGGTCTCCAGATAGCCGACGAGCAGGCCGTCGTCTCTCAGGAAGAGCGAGTAGTTGTGCCAGCCGGTGGCCGAGAGTGCGTCGAGCATCTCGGGCCACACGGCGGCGTGGCGTTCGCGGTACTCGGCGAGGCGGTCCTGTCGGACCTTGAGCAGGAAACAGACGCGCTGCATGAAGTACCGCTCCAGGGTCAGAAGTTGAACTGGTCGATGTTCTTGGCGTCGAACACGGTCGGCTTGCCGAGGCTGATCACGCCGTCCTTGCCGATGGTGTACGTGGTGCCGCCGGCCTTGAAGGTCTCGCCCTCCTTGCCGGTGATCTGGCCCGAGACCAGCGCCACGGCCGTCTGCGCGGCCAGCGCGCCGAGCTTCGAGGGGTCCCACAGCTCGAAGGCGTCGACGGTGCCGTTCTTGACGTAGTTGCGCATGTCGTTCGGGGTGCCGAGGCCGGTCAGCTTGACCTTGCCCTTGTACTTGGAGCCCGACAGGTACTGGGCGGCCGCCTTGATGCCGACGGTGGTCGGGGAGATGATCCCCTTCAGGTTCGGGTACTCCTGGAGCAGTCCCTGGGTCTGCTGGAAGGACTGCTGGGCGTCGTCGTTGCCGTACGCGACCTTGACGAGCTTGACGTCCTTGTACTTGGCGTCCTTGAGCTCGTCCTTCATGAAGTCGATCCAGGTGTTCTGGTTCGTCGCCGTCTGCGCGGCGGACAGGATCGCGATCTCGCCCTTGTAGCCGATCTGTTCGGCGAGCAGCTGCACCTCGGTGCGGCCCAGGTCCTCGGCGGACGCCTGCGAGACGAAGGCGTTGCGGCACTCGGGGTTGGTGTCCGAGTCGTAGGTGACGACCTTGATCTTGTTGCTCATGGCCTGCTTGAGCGCGGTGCACAGGGCGCCCGGGTCCTGCGCGGACACGGCAATCGCGTCGACCTGCTGCTGGGTCAGGGTGTTGACGTACGACACCTGCCCCGAGGTGTCCGTGGCGCTGGACGGGCCGACCTCCTTGTAGCTGGAGCCCAGCTCCTTGAGGGCCGCCTCGCCGCCCTTGTCGGAGGAGGTGAAGTACGGGTTGTTGACCTGCTTCGGCAGGAAGCCGACGGTCAGGCCCTTCTTGGTGGCCGCGTTGGGGTCGGCCTTGCCGCCGGAGGCCGCCGAGCCGGTGGACTCGTTCTTCACGTCCTCCTTGGTGGTGCCGCCGCAGGCGGTCGCGGCGAGCGAGAGGGAGGAGACGACGGCGAGAACCGCACAGGCACGGCGGAGGGATGACTTGCGCATGGTGGTGTCGATCCTTTACGAGGAGGGCTGAGGAGGACTGTTTCTCAGGCCGTCGGGGTCGAGGCTGCGGCTCTACGCCCTGCCCTGGCGACGGAGATCTGCCGTGCGACCCGGGGGCCGAGCACGGAGACGACGAGCAGAACGCCGGTGACGACGATCTGCGACTGTGCGGAGACGTCCTGGAGGCTCATGACGTTCTGGAGCGCGCCGAGCAGGAAGACGCCGGCGATGGCGCCGCCGAGCGTGCCCTTGCCGCCGTCGAAGTCGATGCCGCCGAGCAACACGGCGGCGATGACGGAGAGTTCGAGGCCGGTGGCGTTGTCGTAGCGGGCGCTGGCGTAGTGCAGGGCCCAGAAGACGCCGGTGAGGGAGGCCATCAGGCCGGTCACCGTGAACAGGATCAGTTTCTGCCGCTTGACGCGGATGCCGGCGAACCGGGCGGCCTCCTCGCTGGCGCCGGTGGCGAACACGGAGCGGCCGAACGGGGTGGCGTGCAGCACGACCACGGCGATCGCGAGGAGCACGACGAAGGGCAGGAAGGCCTGCGGGAGGAAGCTGTCGCCGACCCGGCCGGCCGCGAAGTCCAGGTACTGGGTGGGGAAGTCGGTCACCGCGTCGGCGCCGAGCACGATCTGTGCGATGCCCCGGTAGGCGGCGAGGGTGCCGATGGTGACGGCGAGCGAGGGCAGGCCCAGGCGGGTCACGAGCAGACCGTTGATCAGCCCGCAGACCACGCCGAGCAGCAGGCAGATCGGGATGATCGCCTCGATGGTGAGGCCCTGGTTCCACAGGGCGCCCATGACCGCGCCGGACAGACCGGCCGTGGAGGCCACCGACAGGTCGATCTCGCCGGAGACCACCAGGAGGGTCATCGGCAGGGCGATCAGCGCGATCGGCAGGGTGTTGCCGATCAGGAAGGACAGGTTCAGCGCGTTGCCGAAGCCGTCGACGAAGGAGAAGGAGAACAGCAGCAGGACGATCAGGAGGGCGCCGACGACCGTGTCCCAGCGGACGGCGCGGGTGAGCGACTCAGGCATGGCCCGCGTCTCCCTTCTTGACGGTGGTCTTCTCGGGGGCCGTGGTGGTCCTGGCGGCGGCCGACTTCTTCTTCAGGGCCGAGGCCACCCGCACCGCCACGACCCGGTCGACGGCGATGGCGAGCAGGAGCAGCACGCCGTTGATGGCGAGCACCCAGACCGAACTGACGCCGAGGGCGGGCAGGACGCTGTTGATGGAGGTGAGGAGGAGCGCGCCGAGGGCCGCGCCGTAGACGCTGCCGGAGCCGCCGGTGAAGACGACTCCGCCGACCACGACGGCGCTGACGACGGTGAGTTCGTAGCCGTTCGCGGTGCTGGAGTCGACGTTGCCGAACCGGGCCAGGTACATCGCCCCGGCGAGGCCGGCGAGGCCGCCGCAGAAGGTGTAGGCGACGAGGATCCGCTTGCGGACCGGGATGCCGGCGAGACGGGCGGCCTCCGGGTTGGAGCCGAGCGCGTACAGCTCGCGCCCGCTGCCGAAGTGCTTGAGGTAGTAGGCGGTTGCCACCAGGACGGCGACGGCGATCAGGGCGAGGTAGGGCACGGCGGAGAGGCCGCCGGAGCCGAAGTCGACGAAGGAGCCGGGCAGGTCGGCCGCGGTGATCTGGCGGGAGCCGACCCAGATGGAGTCGATGCCGCGGATGATGTACAGCGTGCCGAGGGTGACGACGAGGGCGGGCACCTGGCCGAGGCTGACGAGGAGGCCGTTGAGGAGCCCGAAGCCGACGCCCGTCAGGACCGCCAGCACGATCGCGATCACCGGGTTGCCGCCGCCGTGCAGATAGGTGCCCGCGGCGAAGGCGGAGATGCCGAGGGTGGAGCCGACCGACAAGTCGACGTTGCGGGTGATGACGACCAGGGACTGACCGGTGGCGACCAGCACCAGGATGGTCGCGTTCAGCAGCAGGTCCTTGATGCCCTGCTCGGACAGGAACTCGCTGTTGCCGGCCTGGGTGACGGCGATCATCACCAGGAAGACGGCCAGGATGGCGAGTTCGCGCATCCTGAAGACGCGGTCGACCAGCCGGGTGCCGCTGGACTTCGGCGCCTCGGCGACGGGCGCCTCGTGGGGCGTGGTCACCGTCATGCGGCGGCCCTCCCGGTGGCTGCGGCCATCACGGTTTCCTCGGTGGCTTCGGTACGGGGGATCTCTGCGGTGAGCCGGCCCTCGTGCATCACCAGCACACGGTCGGCCATGCCGAGGATCTCGGGCAGGTCGGAGGAGATCATCAGGACGGCGACCCCGTCGGCGGCCAGCTCGCTCAGCAGCCGGTGCACCTCGGCCTTGGTGCCGACGTCGATGCCGCGCGTCGGCTCGTCGACGATCAGCACCTTCGGCCCGGTGGCGAGCCACTTGGCGAGGACGACCTTCTGCTGGTTGCCGCCGGACAGCGTGTTGACGGTGTCGGCGATCCGGGCGTACTTCACCTGGAGCTTGACCGCCCAGTCGAGGGACCGGCTGCGCTCGGCCCCGCGGTCCATCAGACCGGCCTTGACGGTCGTGCGCAGGCCGGTGAGGCCGATGTTCCGCTCGATGGACATGTCCATCACCAGGCCCTGGGCCCGCCGGTCCTCGGGAACCAGGGCCAGGCCCGCGGACATCGCGGCCGACGGAGCGCCGTTGGTGAGCCGGCGGCCGTCCACGAAGACCTCCCCGGCGTCCCAGCGGTCGATGCCGAAGACCGCCCGGGCGACCTCGGTGCGCCCGGCGCCGACGAGTCCGGCGAGGCCGACGATCTCACCGCGCCGGACCTCGAAGGAGACGTCCGTGAAGACGCCCTCGCGGGTCAGCCGGCGCACGCCGAGAGCGACCTCGCCCGGGGTGACGTCCTGTTTGGGGTAGAGCTCGTCGAGGTCGCGGCCGACCATCCGGCGGACCAGATCGTCCTCGGTCATGCCCTCGACGGGCTCGCTGGCGATCCAGGCGCCGTCGCGCAGGGTCGTGACCTGCTGGCAGATCTGGAAGATCTCCTCCAGCCGGTGGGAGATGAAGAGCACGGCCGCGCCCTGTTCGCGCAGCGTGCGCACGACCCCGAAGAGACGGGCGACCTCGCTGCCGGTGAGGGCGGCGGTCGGCTCGTCCATGATCAGGACGCGGGCGTCGAAGGAGAGCGCCTTGGCGATCTCGACGATCTGCTGGTCGGCGATGGACAGCCCGCGCGCCGGGCGGTCGGGATCGAGGTCGACGCCCAGGCGGCTCATCAGAGCGGCGGTCGCCGCGTGGGTGGCCTTGTGGTCGATACGGCCGAGGGCGCGTCGGGGCTGGCGGCCCATGAAGATGTTCTCGGCGATCGAAAGGTCGGGGAAGAGCGTGGGCTCCTGGTAGATCACGGCGATGCCGGCGTCGCGGGCGTCGCCGGGACCGTGGAAGGCGACGGGCTCACCGTCGAGCAGCACCCGACCGGCATCGGGTCGGTGCACCCCCGCAAGGGTCTTGATGAGGGTCGACTTGCCCGCGCCGTTCTCCCCGGCGAGGGCGTGCACCTCACCGGGGAACAGCTCCAGGGAGACGCCCCGCAGGGCGCGTACGGCCCCGAAGGACTTGGTCACGTCCTTCAGTGCCAGCACCGGGGGTGCTCCCGTGTCGGACGGGTGGGTCATGGGTGGCTCCTCGACGACGTCCGCGAAGCGTTCCCACCCGGAACCGGGGGGCCGTCACGACGTCGTGAAAGGTTTCAACTGGATTGCCGGGACGTTAGGCATGGGGGGCATGTCACGTCAATGGGTCCGTCTCGAAAAGTTTTCGATAGCCGAAGGTCACGTTGGAGTCACGGGCAACGGTCCTGGACGAAGGGGTTGACACTCCTCCGACGGCCTCATAGCTTCCCGTTCTGAATCGTTTCATCCGGGAGCTGTTCCGGACCGATGTCTCAGGAGCCCGAAGTGACCGACCTCTCCGCGGTGAAGGCCGCGCTGAAGACCCAGGCCGTCGAGACGCCGTCGTGGGCGTACGGGAACTCGGGGACCCGCTTCAAGGTGTTCGCGCAAGCGGGCGTCCCGCGCACCCCGCAGGAGAAACTGGACGACGCGGCGCAGGTGCACGCGTTCACCGGCGTGGCCCCGACCGTGGCGCTGCACATCCCCTGGGACAAGGTGGAGGACTACTCCGCACTTGCGAAACATGCCGAGGACCGGGGCGTGCGGCTGGGGGCCGTCAACTCCAACACCTTCCAGGACGACGCCTACAAGCTGGGCAGCGTCTGCCACCCCGAGGCGGCGGTCCGGCGCAAGGCGCTCGATCATCTGCTGGAGTGCGTCGACATCATGGACGCGACCGGCTCCGCCGATCTGAAGCTGTGGTTCGCCGACGGGACGAACTATCCCGGGCAGGACGACATCCGCGAGCGGCAGGACCGGCTGGCGGAGGGGCTGGCCGAGGTGTACGAGCGGCTCGGGGACGGGCAGCGGATGCTGCTGGAGTACAAGTTCTTCGAGCCGGCCTTCTACGCGACGGACGTCCCGGACTGGGGCACCGCGTACGCGCACTGTCTCAAGCTCGGCCCGAAGGCGCAGGTCGTGGTCGACACCGGGCACCACGCGCCGGGGACCAACATCGAGTTCATCGTCGCCACGCTGCTGCGGGAGGGGAAGCTCGGCGGGTTCGACTTCAACTCGCGGTTCTACGCCGATGACGACCTCATGGTGGGGGCCGCCGATCCCTTCCAGCTGTTCCGGATCATGTACGAGGTGATCCGGGGCGGCGGCTACACGCCCGATGTCGCCTTCATGCTCGATCAGTGCCACAACATCGAGGCGAAGATTCCGGCGATCATCCGGTCCGTGATGAACGTGCAGGAGGCCACGGCGAAGGCGCTGCTGGTCGACCGGTCGGCGTTGGCTGCGGCTCAGGCTTGCGGGGATGTGCTGGAGGCGAACGCAGCGCTGATGGATGCGTACAACACGGATGTGCGGCCGTTGCTTCGTGAAGTGCGGGAGGAGATGGGGTTGGACCCCGAGCCCATGTCTGCTTACCGGCGGTCCGGGTGGGCGGAGAAGATCGTTGCCGAGCGGGTCGGTGGGGAACAGGCGGGGTGGGGGGCGTAAGCGTCTGCCGGGACCTGTTCGTCGCGGACTGCGGGCCCGTTGTGGCTGGTCGCGCAGTTCCCCGCGCCCCTTTCGGGGCGCCCCCCTCACCCGCGTTCGAGAAGTAAGGAATCTGCATGACCACCCACCCCGAAGCCGCCGCCCTCCTTGCCCGATCCCATCGGCTCGGCGCTGATCCGCGCAACACCAACTACGCCGGCGGGAACACGTCCGCCAAGGGCGCCGACACCGACCCCGTGACGGGTGGGGACGTCGAGCTGATGTGGGTGAAGGGGTCCGGTGGGGATCTCGGGACGCTCACCGCGGCGGGGCTCGCCGCGTTGCGGCTGGATCGGCTGCGGGCGCTCGTCGACGTCTACCCGGGGGTCGAGCGCGAGGACGAGATGGTCGCCGCGTTCGACTACTGCCTGCACGGCAAGGGCGGGGCGGCCCCGTCCATCGACACCGCCATGCACGGACTCGTCGACGCCGCGCATGTGGATCACCTCCACCCCGACTCCGGGATCGCGCTCGCCTGCGCGGCCGACGGGGAGAAGCTGACCGCCGAATGTTTCGGGGACACCGTGGTGTGGGTGCCCTGGCGGCGGCCCGGATTCCAGCTGGGTCTTGACATCGCCGCCGTGAAGGCCGCCAACCCGCAGGCCGTCGGGTGTGTGCTCGGCGGGCACGGGATCACCGCGTGGGGCGACACCTCCGAGGAGTGCGAGCGCAACTCGCTGCACATCATCCGTACGGCGGAGGCGTTCCTGGCGGAGAAGGGCCGGGCCGAGCCGTTCGGGGCCGTCCTCGCCGGGTACGAGGCGCTGCCCGAGGGCGAGCGGCGGGCACGGGCCGCCGCGCTCGCGCCGTATGTGCGGGCGATCGCCTCGCAGGACCGGCCGCAGGTCGGGCACTTCGACGACTCCGAGGCCGTCCTCGACTTCGTGGCGCGGGCCGAGCACCCGCGGCTCGCCGCGCTCGGCACGTCCTGCCCCGATCACTTCCTGCGGACGAAGGTCCGGCCGCTGGTGCTGGACCTGCCGCCCAGCGCCTCGGTGGAGGACTCGGTCGCACGGCTGAAGGAGCTGCACGCCGAGTACCGCGAGGAGTACGCCGCCTACTACGGGCGGCACGCCCTCCCCGACTCCCCCGCCATGCGCGGCGCCGACCCGGCGATCGTGCTCGTTCCGGGCGTGGGCATGTTCTCCTTCGGCAAGGACAAGCAGACCGCCCGGGTCGCGGGCGAGTTCTACGTCAACGCCATCAACGTGATGCACGGGGCCGAGGCGGTGTCGACGTACGCGCCGATCGAGGAGTCGGAGAAGTTCCGCATCGAGTACTGGGCGCTCGAGGAGGCCAAGCTCCAGCGGATGCCGAAGCCCAAGCCGCTCGCCACCCGGGTGGCCCTGGTGACGGGGGCCGGGAGCGGGATCGGGAAGGCCATCGCGCGTCGGCTGGTCGCGGAGGGCGCGTGTGTCGTCGTCGCGGATCTGAACGGCGAGAACGCCGCCGCCGTCGCGGAGGAGCTCGGCGGGGCCGACAAGGCTGTCGCCGTCACGGTCGACGTGACGTCGGAGGAGCAGATCCGGCAGGCTTTCCAGGCTGCCGCGCTCGCCTTCGGCGGGGTCGACCTCGTCGTGAACAACGCCGGGATCTCCATCTCCAAGCCGCTGCTGGAGACGTCGGCGAAGGACTGGGACCTCCAGCACGACATCATGGCCCGAGGCTCGTTCCTCGTCTCGCGGGAGGCGGCGCGGGTGATGATCGCGCAGGGGCTGGGCGGCGACATCGTCTACATCGCGTCGAAGAACGCCGTCTTCGCCGGACCCAACAACATCGCCTACTCCGCCACCAAGGCCGACCAGGCCCATCAAGTGCGGCTGCTGGCCGCCGAGTTGGGCGAGCACGGGATTCGCGTCAACGGTGTCAACCCCGATGGCGTGGTGCGGGGGTCCGGAATCTTCGCCGCCGGCTGGGGCGCCCGGCGCGCCGCCGTGTACGGGGTGGAGGAGGAGAAGCTGGGCGAGTTCTACGCGCAGCGGACCATCCTCAAGCGTGAGGTGCTGCCCGAGCATGTCGCGAACGCCGTCTTCGCCCTCACCGGCGGGGAGTTGACCCACACCACCGGTCTGCACGTCCCGGTCGACGCCGGCGTCGCGGCCGCCTTCCTGCGGTGACGGGCGTGAAGTCGTACGCCGCTGTCGACCTCGGCGCGTCCAGCGGGCGCGTCATGGTCGGCCGCGTCGGCCCGGACTCGCTGGAGCTGACCGAGGCGCACCGGTTCGTGAACCGTCCCGTCCGGGTGCCGGAGGGGCTGCGGTGGGATGTGCTGGCCCTGTACGCGGGCGTGCTGGACGGGCTGCGGGCGGCCGGCCCGGTGGACTCCGTCGGCATCGACAGCTGGGCCGTGGACTACGGCCTGCTGGACGCCGACGGGGCCCTGCTCGGCAACCCCGTCCACTACCGGGACTCCCGGACCGAGGGCGTCGCCGAGCAGGTGTGGGGCACTGTTCCGGCGGCCGAGCTGTACGCGGCCACGGGACTTCAGTACGCGCCCTTCAACACCCTGTACCAGTTGACGGCCGCCGCCTCTTCGGCCCAACTGGCGCAGGCCCGGCGGCTGTTGCTCATCCCCGACCTGCTCGCGTACTGGCTCACGGGGGAGCAGGGCACCGAGCTGACCAACGCCTCGACGACCCAGCTGATCGATCCCCGGACGCGCGACTGGTCCTACGACATCGCCGCCCGGCTCGGCATCGACCTCGACCTGTTCGCCCCGCTGCGCCGGCCCGGCGACCCGGCGGGGCTGCTGCGGCCCGAGGTACTGGAGCAGACCGGGCTGAGCGGTCCGGTGCCGGTGACGACCGTCGGCTCCCATGACACCGCGTCCGCGGTGGCCGCCGTCCCCGCCACCGGCGAGCGGTTCGCGTACATCTGCACCGGCACCTGGTCGCTGGCCGGGTTGGAGCTGGCGTCGCCCGTGCTCACCGAGGACAGCCGCGCCGCCAACTTCACCAACGAGCTGGGGCTGGACGGCACGGTCCGCTACCTCCGCAACATCATGGGGCTGTGGCTGCTCCAGGAGTGCGTACGGGCCTGGGGCGACCCGGACCTGGGCGAGCTGCTGCTGGACGCGGCCAAGGCGCCGGCGCTGCGGTCCGTGGTGGACGCCGCCGACCCCGTCTTCCTCCCGCCGGGGCGGATGCCGGAGCGGATCGCCGAGGCGTGCCGTGCCTCCGGGCAGCCGGTGCCCGAAACGCCCGGCGAGGTCACGCGCTGCATCCTCGACTCGCTCGCGCTGGCCCACCGAAGGGCGATCGAGGACGCCCAGCGGCTCGCCGACCATCCCGTCGACGTCGTGCACATCGTCGGCGGCGGCACCCGCAACGCGCTGCTGTGCCAGCTCACCGCCGACGCCTGCGGGCTGCCGGTGGTGGCCGGGCCGACGGAGGCGGCCGCGCTCGGCAATGTGCTCGTCCAGGCCCGGACGCACGGGCTGGCCGGCGACCGCGCCGGCATCCGGCGGCTGCTCGCCCGTACCCAGCCGCTGACGCGCTACGAGCCGCAGGGCGGCACCGGGCGATGGCGCGAGGCCGAGGCCCGGCTCGCCGCCCGGTGAGCCGGGGGGGTCTCCCCCCGGGCCCTTGTGCCGGTCTACCCTGCACTCATCCGATGATCTACCGCTAGGAGCCGCGATGCGTGTCGCACTGTTCCTGACCTGTGTCAACGACACGCTCTATCCGGACACCGGCCGTGCCGTGGTGAAACTCCTGACCAGGCTGGGCGTCGACGTCGACTTCCCGATGGCCCAGACCTGCTGCGGCCAGGCCCACTACAACACCGGCTACAGGCATGAGGCCGAGCCGCTCGCCCGGCATTTCTCCGATGTCTTCGGCGAGTACGAGGCCATCGTGACGCCGTCGGGGTCGTGCGGGGCGATGGTGCGGGAGCTGTATCCGCGGATGGGCGAGCGGGCCCGGGCGGAGGGGCGCGGGGACACCCTGGCCGCCACGTTGGCGCCGGTGGTCCCGAAGACGTACGAGCTCACCGAGTTCCTGGTGGACGTGCTCGGGGTGACGGACGTCGGCGCGTACTACCCGCACACCGTGACCTACCACCCGACCTGCCACGGGTTGCGGGGGTTGGGCCTGGGGGAGCGGCCCCGGCGGCTGCTCCGGGCGGTCAAGGGGCTGGAGCTGGTGGAGCTGCCCGGCGCCGACGAGTGCTGCGGCTTCGGCGGGACGTTCGCGCTGAAGAACCCCGACGTCTCGGCGGCGATGGGCGCCGACAAGGTGCGCAACGCGCAGTCGACCGGCGCCGAGGTGCTGTGCGCGGCCGACAACTCCTGTCTGATGCACATCGGCGGAACCATGACCCGGCTGCAGACCGGCATGCGGCCGGTGCACATCGCGGAGATCCTGGCGAGCACGGAAGGGGATGCGGCCCTGTGAGCGGGACGTTCGTCGGGATGCCGGCGTTTCCGCAGGCGGCGCGCGAGGCGGTCGGCAACCCGACCCTGCGCGGCAATCTGCGGCACGCCACCCACACCATCCGCGCCAAGCGCGCGAAGGCGGTCGCCGAGGTCTCCGACTGGGCCGAGCTGCGGGAGGCCGGCAAGCGGATCAAGGACCACACGCTCCGTCACCTCGACCGGTATCTGGTCCAGTTGGAGGAGGCGGTCACCGCGGCGGGCGGCACGGTCCACTGGGCCGCCGACGCGGACGAGGCCAACGACATCGTGACCCAACTCGTCAAGATGACCGGCGAGTCGGAGGTCGTCAAGGTCAAGTCCATGGCCACGCAGGAGATCGGGCTCAACGAGGCCCTGCTCGAAGCGGGCATCCGCGCCTACGAGACCGATCTCGCCGAGCTGATCGTGCAGTTGGGCGACGACCGCCCCTCGCACATCCTCGTCCCGGCCATCCACCGCAATCGGGGCGAGATCCGGGACATCTTCCGCCAGGAGATGAGCGAGTGGGGACGTCCGGCCCCGGAGGGCCTCACCGACACGCCCGCCGAACTCGCCGAGGCGGCCCGCCTGCACCTGCGTGAGAAGTTCCTGCGGGCCAAGGTCGGCGTCTCCGGCGCGAACTTCATGGTCGCCGAGACCGGCACGCTCGTGGTCGTCGAGTCCGAGGGCAACGGGCGGATGTGCCTCACCCTGCCCGAGACGCTGATCTCGGTCGTCGGCATCGAGAAGATCGTGCCGACCTGGCGGGACCTGGAGGTCTTCCTCCAGACGCTCCCCCGCTCCTCGACGGCAGAGCGCATGAACCCGTACACGTCCACCTGGACCGGCACCGCGGACGGCGACGGTCCGCAGACCTTCCACCTGGTGCTGCTGGACAACGGCCGCACCGACACCCTCGCCGACGAGGTCGGCCGCCAGGCACTGCGCTGCATCCGCTGCTCTGCCTGTCTCAACGTCTGCCCGGTGTACGAACGGGCCGGCGGACACGCCTACGGCTCGGTCTACCCGGGCCCGATCGGCGCGATCCTCAGCCCGCAGCTCCGGGGCACCGCCAGCGAGATCGACGCCTCGCTGCCGTACGCCTCCTCGCTGTGCGGGGCCTGCTACGAGGTGTGCCCGGTCGCCATCGACATCCCCGAGGTGCTGGTGCACCTGCGGGAGCGGGTCGTCGAGGGCGGGCCGGTGGTCCGCGAGGGCAACAGGACAGTCCTCAAGCCGGCCAAGGGACACGCGGCCGAACGGGCGGCGATGCGCGCGGCCCGCTGGGCGTTCTCCCACCCCGGAGCCCTGCGCACCGGCCAGCGCCTGGCCTCCCGCACCCGCCGCCTCCACCCCCGCACGCTCCCTGGCCCCGGCAAGGCATGGAGCGGTACCCGGGATCTGCCGGCCGTGCCCGCGGAGCCGTTCCGCGACTGGTGGCAGCGCACGAACGGCGGCACCGACGAGAAGGGGACGGCGAAGTGAGCAGCAGGGAACTGATCCTGGGCCGGGTGCGGCGCGCGCTGGCCGACGTCGAGCCGGGCGACCCCCCGTACGCGGACGCCGTCGCGCGCGACTATCTGCGCGAGCACGGCAAGCTGAGCGTCGAGGAGAGGGTGGAGCTGCTGGCGGAGAACCTGGCGGACTACCGGGCGATCGTGCACCGCACCGACGTGGAGCGACTGCCGCACCTCGTCGGGCGGTTGCTCGCCGAGCGCGGTGCACGGCAGGTGCTGGCCCCGCCGGGGCTGCCGCCGCAGTGGCTGTCGGCGGTCGACGCGACCCGGGTGGACGACCGCGCGGACAGCACCGCCCACGAGCTGGACGAGGTGGCGAGCGTGGTCACCGGCTGCGCCCTCGGCATCGCCGAGACCGGGACGATCGTCCTCGACGGCGGCCCGGACCAGGGACGCCGCCGGATCACCCTGATCCCCGACCACCACATCTGTGTCGTCCGGGTCCCCGACCAGGTCGTCTCCTCCGTGCCCCAGGCTCTCGAACGCCTCGACCCGACCCGCCCGTTGACCTGGATCTCCGGTCCTTCGGCGACCAGCGACATCGAGCTGGACCGGGTGGAGGGGGTGCACGGTCCGCGCACCCTGGAGGTGATCCTGGTGGCGTCGGCCGAGGCTCAGGAGTAGGTCATCGCGCAGCCGTGCCGCAGGGAGTACTGGGCGGCCCGCAGGTACACCGCCGTGTAGAACGCCGTGGCCAGATCTTCGGTCCAGGGACCGGGTCGGGCCGCGGCGGCCTTCTCCCCTTCGCCCTCCAGGAACCACAGGGTGAGTTCGAGGTTGCCGAAGGTCGCCGGTATCAGGTCCAGCGGCAGGGCGAGCGCTTCGGCGAGCCGCTCGGCGAGGGCGAGGACGTACGGCGCTCCGACGACCACCGTCTCGTCCACGTACGCGGAACCGAAGGGCAGCTCGAGGCTCTCCTCCAGCGCGAACGGGACCAGGAGCGTCCAGCCGAGGAGGTTCTGGTGTTCCTCGGGGGTCAGCCGGGCCCGGCTCAGCGCGTCGAAGCCGTCCATCGGCGGGCTCATCTTCTCCTCGAACCAGCCCGTGCCCTCGGGCCGGACCGCTTCGTACGGCGGCAGGCCGCGCCGCGCCAACTCCGCGTTCAGCGCCCGGGCGACGTCCCCATAGCCGTCCTCCCCGTCCACCGACCAGTCCTGCGCGCTCACGCTCACCAGATACACACCCATGATCGCAACGTACTCTGCGCCACTGACAACGGCTCCGGCCGCTGATGACAAAGCGGGTGAACAAGCGCTTAGATAGTGAGCGGATCAAGCCCAGTCCAGCTCGTGCCGATCGCCCGGAGGTCTTGTTGTTCACGTCCGTCGACGATGTCTGCGTCCGGCTCGCCGAGACCGGCTACCTGGCCTCCCCCGCCGTCGCCACAACCGTCTTCCTCGCCGACCGGCTCGGCAAGCCGCTGCTGGTGGAGGGCCCGGCCGGGGTCGGCAAGACGGAACTCGCCAAGGCCGTCGCACAGGTGGCAGACGCCCGGCTGGTGCGGCTGCAGTGCTACGAGGGCGTCGACGAGTCCCGGGCGCTGTACGAGTGGAACCACGCCAAGCAGTTGCTGCGCATCAGCGCGGGCCGCGACGAGACGTGGGACGAGACCCGTACGGACATCTTCAGCGAGGAGTTCCTGCTTCCGCGCCCGCTGCTGACCGCGATCCGGGGCGACGAGCCGACCGTCCTGCTGATCGACGAGACCGACAAGGCCGACGTCGAGGTGGAGGGACTGCTCCTCGAAGTCCTCAGCGACTTCCAGGTCACCGTCCCGGAACTGGGCACGGTCACCGCGACCCGCCGCCCCTTCGTCGTCCTCACCTCGAACGCGAGCCGTGAGCTGTCGGAGGCGCTGCGCCGCCGCTGTCTGTTCCTGCACATCGGGTTCCCGGAGGAGGAGCTGGAGCGGCGGATAGTCCGGCTGAAGGTGCCCGGCATCGAGGCGGCGCTGGCCGAGTCGGTGGTCCGGGTGGTCGGTGCGCTGCGGGCGATGGACCTGCGCAAGGCGCCCTCCGTCGCCGAGACGATCGACTGGGCGCGCACCCTGCTCGCGCTCGGCGCCACCGCCCTCGACGAGACGATCGTCCGGGACAGCCTGGGTGTGATCCTCAAGCACCAGGACGACATCCTCAAGGCCGGTGCGAAGCTCGACCTGGACGCCGTGTGAGCGCCGAGGCCGCCGACCGGCTGGTCGGCTTCGTCGCCGCGCTGCGCGCGCACGGCCTGCGCTTCGGCACCGGTGAGACGGTCGACGCCGCCGAGGCCGCGGCGGCGCTGGGATTCGCGGACCGCGGTCTGCTGCGCGAGGGGCTGGCCGCGACGCTGCTGCACTCGACGGACCAACGGCGGGTGTTCGACACCGTCTTCGACCTGTACTTCCCGCGCGCGGTCGGCGCGCCGCTGGGCGAGCCCGGCGACCGGGACGACCTGCGGGACCGGCTGGCAGCCGCGCTCGCCGCGGACGACGAGGCGATGTTGGCCCGGCTGGCGGTCGAGGCCGTCGACGGCCTGGGCGGATACGGGAGTTCACCGGGCGCGGACGGCTGGTCGTCGTACCAGACCCTTGAACGACTGCGCCCGCAGACGCTGTTGGCGCGGGTCCGGGACGACATCCGCGCCGGGGGCGGCGCTTCCGGCTTCACCGACCGGCTGCTGGAGGACGAGATCCGGCGTCGGATCGAGGTCTTCCGGACACTGACGGCCGGGGAGGCGCGGCGCCGGGTCGCGGAGCGGCGGGGGCGGGACGAGATCGCCCGGCGGGCGGTGGCGCCGACCGCCGACCGGGTCGACTTCCTGTATGCCGGGAGGGACCGGCTGGCCGAACTGCGGCGCACGGTACAGCCGTTGGCCCGCAGACTGGCGACCCGGATGGCCGCGCGCCGCCGCCGGGCCGCCCGGGGCACGATCGACCTGCGGCGCACGCTGCGCGGCTCGCTCTCGACGGGCGGGGTGCCGATGCGGCCCGTGCTGCGCCGACGGCGCCCGGTCCGCCCCGAACTGGTGCTGCTGTGCGATGTGTCGGGCTCGGTGTCGGGGTTCTCCGACTTCACGATGCTGCTGGTGCAGGCGCTGCACGACCAGTTCGGCAAGGTGCGGGTGTTCGCCTTCGTCAACCGGATCGACGAGGTGACGGGACTGCTGGAACACGGCGCGGCCGACCCGGAGGGCCTCGGCGCCCGTATCCGGGCCGAGTCGACGCTGACGGGCTATCACGGCAGCAGCGACTACGGCGTCGCCCTGGGCGAGTTCGCCGAGCGGTACGGCGCGGCGGTCGGGCCGCGCACCACGCTCTTCGTGCTGGGCGACGCGCGGACGAACATGAGCGACCCGAATCTGGCGGCGTTGCGGCAGATCGCCCGACAGGCCCGTCATGTCCACTGGTTGAACCCCGAGCCGCGTCCGCAGTGGGGCACGGGCGACTCGGCGGCGCCCGAGTACGCCGAGCTGGTCGCGATGCACGAGTGCCGCAACGCTCACCAACTCGGCGTGCTGGTAGGAAAGTTGCTGCCGGTCTAGGCCCGTACTTCGCAGGTCACCCGATCGTGAAGATCAAGTGGTCGTGGCTGATCGCTCGCCGATCGGAACCGCTACGGCAATAGCGGTCCCGGACCGACCCAGTCGAGATCGGACGCTGAGAGGCCGCTGCGGCGAACCTTTTCGGCGACCTGCGAAGTACGGGTCTAGGGGGCTTCTGATGGATCTCCGTGGGAGAAGGAGCGGCGTTCGGTGCGTGCTCTCGGTGTGCCGGGCGAGAGTGCGTGCCGGGCGACGCGACGCCGCGGAGATCCATCAGAAGCCCCCTAGACCTGTCCCGGCCGGCTGTCCTACGCCTTCGCGTAATCCTTCGCCATGCCTCCGGCGAAGTCGTACACCATGCACTGCTCGTCGCCCACGACCCAGGCGTCATGTCCGGGCGAGACCACGAAGACATCGCCGGGGCCCAGCTCGGACTCGCCGCCGTCGTCCATCTTGACGTGCAGCCGTCCCTGGAGGACATAGCCGTTGTGGTGGACCTCGCAGCTCTTGGTGCCCGCTATCGGCGCCACCGACTCCGACCAGCGCCAGCCGGGCTCGAACGTCGCCACGGCGAAGTCGAGTCCGCTCATGTGGACGGCTTCGAGGTGTCCTCGGGGAAAGTCCCGCCGCTCGTCCGGCTTGTCGAGCGTCTTCACTTCCAGCATGACGCTTCTCCCTTCCGGCCGCACTTCACCGCGGCCGGGGCCGGTCCCCCCGGCGGCCCGCTGCCTCACCGGTTGGAGGCCGCACCCCGCACCTCCATCGTCCGCCCGTCCAGTGGGGGCCGCCAATCGGGGTCCGGCCTCTCAGACGGCGTCGCCGCACAGCTCGGCGAAGCGGGCGGTGTCGATGTTGCCGCCCGAGACGATCACACCGACCCGCCGGGGCAGACCGCCGAGCCGCCCGGCCAGCAGAGCGGCGAGCGGAGTGGCCCCGCTCGGCTCCACGACGATCTTCAGGCGTTCGAAGGCGAACCGCATGGCCGCGCGGATCTCTTCGTCGGAGACCAGGACGATCTCGTCCACGAGTCGCCGGTTCACCGAGAAGGTCAGCTCGCCGGGCGTGTGCAGGGCCTGGCCGTCGGCGATGGTGCGCGGCACCGGGATCTCGACCCGCCGGCCCGCCTCCAGCGACCGCTTGGTGTCGTCCCCCGCCTCCGGTTCGACGCCGACGACGCGGATGCCGGACCGCAGTCCCTTGACCGCGGTGGCGCTGCCGGCGATCAGCCCGCCGCCCCCGACCGGTGCCAGCAGGGCGTCCAACTCCCCCGCCTCCTCCAGGAGTTCGAGCGCGGCGGTGCCCTGGCCGGCCATGACGTGCGGGTGCTCGTAGGGCGGGATCACGGTCAGTCCCCGCTCGGCCGCCAGGGCCTCGGTGATCGCCACCCGGTCGCCGGTGTAGCGGTCGTACGTCACGATCTCGGCGCCGTACCCTTCGGTCGCGGCGCGCTTGGAGCGGGGCGCGTCCTCGGGCATGACGATCACCGCGGTGGAGCCGAGTTCCCGCGCGGCCAGGGCGACGGCCTGGGCGTGGTTGCCGGAGGAGTAGGCGGCGATGCCCCGGGCGAGCTGCTCGGGGGCCAGCCGGGAGGCCGCGTTGTAGGCGCCGCGGAACTTGAAGGCGCCGACGCGCTGGAAGTTCTCGCACTTCAGCAGGATCTCGGCGCCGACGATCCGGTCGAGGGTCCGGGAGCGGAGCACGGGCGTGCGGTGGGCGACGCCCTTGAGTCGGGCGGCCGCGTCGCGCACGTCGTCGAGGGTGATCGGCGGCGCGGGTGGGGTGGTCACGGGTGGGCCTCCTGGTGGGTGTCGTCGGTGCCGTTCGCGGTGGTTCCGTGTGCGGCTCTGGCCTGGGAGAGGTAGCTGTAGGCGGAGGCGCGGGAGATCCCGAGCCGGGCGGCGACCTGCTCGATCGCGCGGCGCACGGCGAACACACCGCGTTCGTCCAGGCTCCGGAAGAGCGCCAGGCGCCGTGACCGGTCAAGGCCGGCCCAGGTCTGGCCCTGGCGCAGCAGATGGGTGTCGAGCAGGGCGTCGACGACGGAGTCGATGTCGTCGCCGAAGGTGGTCACCGGTGCGTCGGCGTGTGTTCCGGCCGTGCCCGCGAGTGCGGCCAGCAGTCCCTGCACCCGGTCCACCTCGCCGACGTCCACGTTGACGCACAGTGCGCCGAACACCGCGTCCGTGGAGTCGCGCAGCAGCATCGTGGACGACTTCACCAGTTTTCCGGCGCCGGTGCGGGTGACGTAGTTCAGCTCGTCGACGGCGTCTTCGCCGCGGGCGAGGGCCCGCATCCCGATCTCGCTCATCGCCCCGCCGACCGTCCGCCCGGTCACCGCACCGGCGACGGCGACGACGGATCCCTCCGGCCGCCGGTAGTCGTGCAGCACCACTTCGCACACCGGCCCGAAGGTCGCCGCGATGCCGTCGACGACGGGGGTGAGCGCACGCAGGATCGCGTCCCGCTCGGAGTCCTGGGATTCCATGCCGTCCATTAGACCACGAGTCCAGAAGCTGGACCAGCAGTCCATATCAAGGCGACGCGTCGACACCTTCAGGGGAACCGTCGATCAAGGGGGTGGTGTGGCCAATTGCCGTTTCCCTAGGATGTGTTGTCGGCCGTGCCGGTCCGGGGCGCGGCGGGGAACTGGGGGAAGAGATGCAACCTGGCAAGCCGCTGTCCACGTCGATCGACGCCGCGGTGCCGACAGCCGCCCGCATGTACGACCACTACCTCGGCGGCAGGGACAACTACGCGGCCGACCGCGCCGCCTGCGAGGAACTCGACAAGGTCGTCCCGAGCACCCGCGTCCTCGCGTTGAACAACCGGCGCTTCCTCCAGCGGGTCGTGAAGACCCTCGCCCGGGACCACGGGATCCGGCAGTTCCTCGACCACGGCTCCGGCCTGCCCACCCAGGACAACGTGCACCAGGTCGCCCAGCGCATCGTCCCGAGCACGCACGTCGTCTACGTCGACAACGACCCGATGGTGCTGGTGCACGGCCGGGCGCTGCTGGAGCAGGACGAGCGGACCACCGTCATCCACGCCGACATGCGCGAGACGGAGGCCATCTTCGCCCACGAGGACACGAAGCGCCTGATCGACTTCTCGCAGCCGGTGGCCGTGCTGTTCAACTCGGTCTTCCACTGCATCCCCGACAGCGACACCGACGGCCCGCAGGCCGTGGTCCGCCGGGTGTCCGAACGCCTCGCCCCCGGCAGCTTCCTGGTGATGTGTCAGCTGGTCAGCGAGGACCCCGAGGTCCGGGAGTTCGTCACCGACTTCATGGACAAGGCCACCCAGGGCCACTGGGGCCGGGTCCGCCAGGAGAAGGACGTCGCCGCACTGTTCGAGGGTATGGAGATCCTCGAGCCGGGACTGGTGGAGGTCTCCACCTGGCGTCCCGACACCGAGGTGGCGCCCCGTCAACTCACCAAGGAGTGGATCGAGTTCGGCGGTGTGAGCCGTCTGGCATAGCCGTCCGCCGACGGAACGTCAGGCGTAGCGCTGCCGCGCGACCTTCTCCAACAGGGCGACGGACTCACGCGGGTTGAGGGCCTCGTCGGCGAGCCGGTCCAGTGCGACCCGGTACTCCTCCGTCTCGTCCCGGTCCTCCAGGAAGGTGGCGCTCCTGATCTGCTCCAGATAGACGACGTCGGGCAGATCGGAGCCGCCGAAGCGCAGGTAGGTGACCGGTATGGCCGGCGCCGAGGCGTGCGTGACGTCCAACGGCACGACCTGGACGGTGACATGGGGCAGCGCGGCCAGCTCCACGAGGTGGGCGAGCTGCTCGCGCATCACCTCACGGCTGCCCAGCACCCGCAGCAGGACCGACTCGTCGAGGATCGCCCAGACCCGCGGGGCGTCCGGTCGGCGCAGCAACTCGGTGCGCCGGGTGCGCAGTTCGACCCGGCGCTCGACCTCCCGGGGTGTCGCCGTCGGCAGCCCGCGCTCCACGACGGCGCGCGCGTACGCGGCGGTCTGCAACAGGCCCGGCACGTACTGGATCTCGAAGGTACGGATCGCGACGGCCGCCTCCTGGAGTCCGACCAGCCGGTCGAACCACTCGGGCATCAGCCGCTTGTCGTAACGCTGCCACCAGCCCGGCTCGCCCGCCTGCCGCAGCAACCGCAGCAGTACGGACGCCTCGTGGTCGTCGGTCTCGTAGAGCGACAGCAGCGCACGGACGTCCGCCTCGACGGGCGGCCTGCGCCCTTTGCCCGCCTCGATGCGCGACAGCTTCGCCGCGCTGAACCCGATGGCGCGCGCGGCCTGGTCCTGGGAGAGGCCGAAGTCCTCCCGGATACCCGCCAGCTGAACTCCGACCAGCATTTTCAGCAAGGTCGGGGCGGGCTCGGCGCGGTTCAGATACGGTTCGAGGCGGGAGACGCGAGGTGACTCGAGAGACATCCTGACTCCCCGTGGACCGGCAGACGACAGACGGCAGTATCGCATCCGAAGCCCTCCGGCCGCACGCAGCAAGGCAATCGAGCTCCCGGCGGGCACCCGTCAGGCCCCTCTTGAGCCTTCACGCACCCCCCGCGCCACCCTCACACGACCTTCACACGAGGTGGTCGAAATCCCCGTCCTTCGCGCCGGCGACGAACGCGGCCATCTCGGCCGGCGTGTACACCAGGGCCGGCCCGTCGGGGTCACGGGAGTTGCGCATCGCGACGCCTCCCCCGTCCAGGGCCGCGACCTCCACACAGTTGCCCTCGGCGTTGCTGTGCCCGCTCTTGATCCAGCGGACGCCCAGCGAACTCGCCCGCACTCCGTTCGGCACTGAAGGCACCGCACCCTCCTTGCTCGTACGCGCAATTTCCCGTGAAATTGCACGGGGACACCGTCAGCGTGGATACTATCCATGCCGTCAACCGCACTTCCGGCGCCCCGTCCTGACGTCGCCTCAGGGAGCTGCCCCGTGTCATCACCTGCGCAGATCCGGAGCCACCAGTCCGCTTCGGTGCACGACTCGCCCAGAACCGCCGCGCTGCACCTCACCGGCAGCCGCGAAGGATTCGCCCAGGCACGGGACTTCACCCATCGCACACTCGACTGCTGGTCCCTGGCCCACTGCGGCGACGACGCGGTCGTCGTGGTCACGGAACTGGCCGCCAACGCGGTCCTGCACGCACTCCCGCATCCGTCGGCGGACGAGTTCCACGTACGGCTCAGGCTCACCCTGCGCCGCTCGCACCTCGTGTGCGCCGTCACCGACCCCAGCGACAGCCTGCCCGTCTACCCGCACAGCGCGGACGCCCTGCTGGAACACGGCCGCGGGCTTCAGATCGTCGAGGCCCTCTCGGAGCACTGGGGCTGGACCCGGCGCGCCCCCGTGGGCAAGACCGTCTGGGCCATGCTGCCGACCCACCACCGACCCTGATCCCCCACACCTGATATCTGAGATGACTGCCACGAAGAGAACCACACCGTTAGCAGCCCTGGGACACGTGCCGTGGCCCGAGATCAAGGACTCCACCGGATCCGCCGCGGCCATCCCCTTCCTGCTCGCCACGGTCGCCCGGGGCGACGCCGACAGCGCCGGCTCGGCGCTCGGCCAACTACGCCGCCGGATCTGCCAGTTCGGCTTCATCGTCGACGAGGCGACGGCGGTGACGGTGCCCTTCCTCTGGGAACTCGTGCGGCGCCCCGAGGTGACCTGTCGCGCGCAGATCCTGCTGCTGCTGAAGAACATCGCCGACACCCGGCAGTGGGAGACGACGGCCGTCGCCTACCCCAAGCTGCTGCACCATCCCGACAACTACGTGGCCTGGGAACGGGCGGCCCGCGACGCCGTCCACGCCCAGCGCGACGTGCTGCCCCAGCTGCTGACCGAGCGGGACTGCGAGATCGTGCGGGCCACCACGGAACTCATGGCGACACTCACCGACTGAAGCGCACTCCGCACCGGAGCGCTAGGTTTACCGCATGAGCAACCTTGACCGCGCGCCCGTGCCCAGCGTCTGCGGCGGCCGTGGATTCGTCGTCGCCGAACCCGTCCGCGAGCTGCTGAGCCCCCGGCATGTGAAACTCGGCGAGTCGACCGAGGTACGCCGACTGCTGCCGAACCTCGGCCGGCGGATGATCGGCGCCTGGGCCTTCGTCGACCACTACGGCCCCGACGACATCGCCGACGAGCCCGGCATGCAGGTCCCGCCGCATCCGCACATGGGCCTGCAGACCGTCAGCTGGCTGCACGAGGGCGAAGTGCTGCACCGCGACTCGACCGGCAGCCTCCAGACCATCCGGCCCAGGGAACTCGGGCTGATGACCTCCGGGCGCGCGATCAGCCACTCCGAGGAGAGCCCCAAGGCGCACGCCCGCTATCTGCACGGCGCCCAGCTCTGGGTCGCGCTGCCGGACGCCCACCGGCACACCGACCCGCGGTTCGAGCACCACGCCGAACTGCCCACGGTCACGGCCCCCGGCCTCACGGCCACGGTGCTCCTCGGCGACGTCGACGGCTCCGCCTCCCCCGGCACGACATACACCCCCATCGTGGGCGCCGACCTCACGCTCGCCCGCGGCGCGGACGTCCGCCTGCCACTGCTGCCGGACTTCGAGTACGGCGTGCTGTCGATGTCCGGCGAGGTCGAGGTGGACGGCGTCCCCGTCCTCCCCGGCTCGATGCTCTACCTCGGCTGCGGCCGCACCGAACTGCCCCTGCGGGCGGAGTCCGACGCGGGCCTGATGCTGCTCGGCGGCGAGCCGTTCGAGGAGGAGCTGATCATGTGGTGGAACTTCGTCGGGCGGTCTCAGGACGAGATCACGCAGGCGCGCGAGGACTGGATGAAGGGGGCACGTTTCGGCGAGGTGAGGGGCTACGACGGGGATCCACTGCGCGCACCGGAACTGCCGCCCACGCCGCTGAAACCGCGGGGAAGGGTACGCTGACCTGGGAATAGTCTGGCTTCCGGTCCAGAGAGCTCCTGCCGATGCCACCACCAGTCCGGCAACGGTGATCTCGGCTGGAGCGGGTCCTCGGATGCTGCCGCACAGACGCTTCCAAGACTGTCAACGATTCTAACGACGTGGTGTACGACAGTGATCGCGGTCTGAGCCGGAACGCAGAGTGAGCCGCACGGGTTGGTGTTGTTGTGACGCAATACCTGGCCCGTA
>NZ_JBFAKW010000031.1:0-79484 GCF_040655955.1 Streptomyces sp. NPDC050263
CCTCGTTTCCGACCGCACCGCCGAGCGGTGATCGCCCACCAGCCAACCCGCCAGGCCGGCACACCCCGACCTCAGTCGCGCACCACGTCGTTAGCCCAGCGCGAGGGCCAGGAACGGGTTGGCCGTTCTCGACACGGGGAGGCCCAGTGAGGCGGTGGCGGCCGCGAGGGTGTCGGCGTAGGAGTCGACGGCTCGGCGGACGTTGGGGGCGTCCAGGCTCGCCCGGGTCGCCAGCCGGTCGAGGTCGATGTACGCGGAGCGGACGATCTCGATCCAGCGGTAGACGGTCCAGTCCTTGTCCCAGTTCGCCGTGTGCTCCTTGGCCAGCTTCGCCTCCCACCGCCGGAACATACGGGTCCGGATCTCCGGCCCGGTCGGCGTCAGATGCATGTGCCGGACCAGGTCGTAGAGCGGATCGCCGACCAGGGCCATCTCCCAGTCGATGACGGTCAGGGCATGGTGGTCGTTGCGGCGCACCAGGTTCCACGGGTTGAGGTCGCCGTGCAGCAGGGCCGGCGCCCGGCGGCTCAGCCGGTGCCGGGAGAGGATCTCCCGCAGCCGCCACTCGTCGGGCAGCCCGAGTGTGCGGGCCAGTTGCAGCGACTCCTTCGGCAGGTTGCGCACCAGGCCGACGAGTTGCTCCTTCAGCCACTCGTAGAAGTCGACGTCCCCGGCCTGCGGATCGATCAGCATGTGGTCCACCCGGGTCAGCTCGCACAGCTGGTCGACGAGTGCGTCCGCCTCGTGCGGGAGCAGGCCGTTCACCGGGTGGCTCGGCGGCTGGTCGACGCGGGTGCCGACATAGGTCTGGATGCTGAACCCGTCGTCCGGGTAACTCTCGCCCAGCGCCAGCACCCTGGGCGCCGCCACCCGGACACCCGACTCCTCGATCGCCCGCAGGACGGCGTGCTCGCTCAGATAACTCGGCTCGCGCCGGGAGACGTTGGGAAGCTTGCGGCGCACGACCACCGGGGTCGACATGTCCCCGACCCAGACCACCGAGTTGAGATGCGCGGTGCCCTTGAACACCCGGTGCGCCGGCGCGGCCCCCTCCGCGAGCAGGGCCTCCCGCACCGCGGACGCCGGGAAGTCGGGGTTCTCGGGAAAACGCCGGTCCGGCTCCCAGGCGGAGGCCTTCGCCATCCAGTGCCGACCGCTGTCGCCCCCGTCGACCCGCGACGCCAGCCACCGGAACAGGGCCCGCTGGATCTCGTCGTCCGCCGGCACGTCCCGCAGCCGCAGCGGCCCCGCCGCCGCGTCGAGCGCCCGGCGCACCTCCACCGTCGCCTCGTCCAGGCTCTTCTGCGTGAACGACTCCTGAAGCGAGCGCGCGGCCCGCATCACGTCCGGGTAGACGGACTGCGCCCGCTCGAAGTCGACATAGTGGCGCAGGTCCTTGCTCAGCCCCTTGACCGCACCGGGCCGGAAGTCCCGCATGGCCCGCGCCCAGGCCTCGATCACCTCGGCCCACTGGTAGTCCGGGTACTGCATGCGCACCAGGTGGGTGGCGAGGTCGTGCAGGGGGTCGCCGTACGTCGCCAGCTCCCAGTCGACGCAGACGAGCGGCGGGTCCCCGTCGTACGACAGGATCAGGTTGTCCCGGTGCAGATCGGCGTGGAGCAGGCTGTACGGCCGCCGGGTCAGCGCGGGCACCCGCTCGGCCAGCCGGAGCAGAGCGTCGTCGGAGATCCCCAGCGCCTTGAACAGGCCGCCGAACTCGGCCCAGTTGGGTTTGCGGATCTGTTCGTCGGCGCAAAGGGCCAGGGTCTTCAGAAAGCCCCGGCTGTCGCTGTGGTTGGCGGGCCAGGAACTCGGCAGCGGCGGCAGGGCCTGCCGGCGCACCTGCGTCATCTGGGCGAGCAGCCCGGCCAGCGCCTTCATCAGCAGGGTGTCGACAGGCTTGCCGTTTCCGCAGATCGTGGAGAGCGGTACGCCCTCCACATGGCTGTGGATGGCGTAGCCGGGCGTCTTGATCAGGCACTCGGGCGCGTGCGGCAGCGCGGCGTGGACCGCGTCCAGGATGGCCGCCTCGTCCTGCCAGGTCCTGATCACCACGGGCAGCGCCTCGGAGCGCCGGACGCGCACGATCACCGAGGCGCCTGCCTCGCCGCCCACCAGCCGGGCCACGCCCTCCGTCAGCGGCAGCACATAGTTGCGATTGTGATGACCGCTCGATTCCTGCATCGACTCGGCGGTCCTGACGAAGGCGCGGAGAACCCCTGGCACGTCCTCGGCGGCTCGTTCCCCGTGGTGACGAGAGGGAACAAGGTGGTCGACCACTGGCCGCTCCGGATACTCGCGCTGGGCTGATTAGGGCAAACGGTAAAGGCGCCGAACGACCGGAGCGATGATCGAGTGAGCCAATGGGTGGTGAGCCACTCATCCACGTCGGGCCGTTCGAGACTGGCTTGTTCGCCGTCTCATACGTATGGACGGGAGCGATTGCTCGCGCGATTGACGCATGCTAGCGCACGGCGCCATGGCTATTCGGCGAGCAGGTTCCAGACGGAGTCGAACCAGGTCTGCCAACTGTCGACGAACACGGTGCCGGGCGAGTTCTCGTCCTCGTCCTTGACGTGGTGGGTGAGCGTGGCGCCGAGCCCCAGGACGTCGAGCGCCGCGATCTCGTCCCCGGATTCCAGCCCGATCCGCCGCTCGATCACCTCGTACGGTCCGAGCAGCGCCTCCGTGCCGTTGAGAAGGTACAGCTTGAAGGCCGGCGCCAGGGGGGCGTGGCGGATCTGCACGTCGACGGACGACACCCGCATCTCGGTCCTCAGGTCCTTCAGCACCCCGCGCAGCGATTCCGTGTGCCGCTTGGTGATGGTGAGCAGGCGGTTCTGCAGACGCGGGTCGTCCTTGTCGTCCTTGACCCGGGGATAGGGCATGGCGAGGCCCTCGGCGGGGAGGATCATCCGCAGGCCGATGTGCTGGGGCGCTATGGAGCCGCTGTGGATCCGTTCGGCCTGCAGTTGAATGTGCGCGTCCAGCGACTGGGACGTCAACGTGTAGACGTCCAGGGTGACTTCGGGCTGCTCGAAGGCCTCGCTGAGCAGCGGACCCAGCGTCGGCCCCTGCCGCCACCGGGTGGCCTTGGGCGTGGACGACTGGATCCGCTGGGTCTTGACCACGCGGGACCCGCTGCCCTGACGGGACTCGATCCAGCCCTCGCTGGCCAACTCCCGCACCACCCGCTGGATTGTGTCCCGGGAGACCCCGAACTCGTCCGCCAGTCTGCGCTGGGACGGCAGGAACGAGCGCAGCGGATACGTCCCGTCGGTCATCCGGGTGCGCAGCTCGTCGGCGACCCGCTGGAACTCGCGGCCGCCGGCATCAGCACTCTGCTTGCCCACAGGGCGACCGTACCGCCATCCGGCAACTCCCAAACCACCGTCCATCAAATCTCGTACAAGGCAGCCGATTAAGGATCAATCAGCCAGGGGAAATCCACTTCAAGTCAACCAGTCCAATTGGACTGGGAATTGAAAGCTTCACAGGGAATGGCAGGGAGGTGGAACGGCATGCTCCTGTTATCGGCACTCTGGGAAGTCCTCGCGTTCTGCGCGGGGTTGACCGTGCAGGCCAAGTTGGGGGCGGTGGGCGTGATGCTGCTGCTCACCGTGGCCGTGGGCGTGCGGGCCCGGCACAACGTGCTCGCCGTCGGGGCGGTCGTCGTCCTCGTGGCACTGATGCTCAGAGCGACCTGATCGCGGTCAGCACCGGCTCCAGCGAATGCACCACCTGCGTGGCGCCCGCACCCCGGAGCAGCTTCGCCTTGCGCTCGTTACGCGCGTAGCCCAGGAAGGGGACGCCCGCGTCCCGGGCGGCCAGGAAGTCCGAGGGCGTGTCGCCGATCATCAGGGCGGTGCCGGGCGCCGAGCCCGTCGCACGCAGGGCGAGGTTCAGACAGTGCGGGTGGGGCTTGAGGTGCCGCAGCTGCTGTGTGCGGCCGTAGACGTGGGGGGCGAAGCACGAGGTGAGACCGCGGGTCGCCAGGTAGGAGGCCACGACCCGGGGGGAGTTGTTCGTGGTGATGGCCAGCCGCTTCCCCAGGGCGGTGAGCGTGCGTATCAGGGGGTCGGCGTAGGCGGTGGGCATCGCCGAGGACGTGGCCTTCAGCTCCTCCTGGGTGAGACGTTCCTCCAGCTCCGCGACCAGGTCGCTGCCGGGGCGCCGACGGTCCACGGCGCGCAGCACGACGTGCGGGTCCAGCGACGCCCGCTCGGACTCCGTCAGCAGATGGTGCAGGCCCCGCCCCTCGAGCCACTCCACCAGGCCGTCGGCCACCCCTTCCGCGGAGTACCCGGCGAAGAGGCGGCAGATCGGCCCGTCGAAGTCCCACAGGACGACCCGCGCCCGTGTGATCGACTCCCGCAGATCCGCGGCCCCGGTCCCGGCCTCGGCACCGGTCTCGTTGCCCGTCTCGTTCTCGGCGTCGGCTGCCACCTGTTGAGTCCGTTGAGTCCCTTGAGTCCGCGTCGTATCAGAGGTCACTAGGAAAGTGTCAGGTCCGTGGTGATGGTTTCCCAGAGGGCGTCGAACCACTTCTGGGATTCCTCCACGAACGCGGCGTCGCGCTGACCGGCCGCCTTCTCGAAGGAGAAGAGCAGCGACTCGGTGCCCAGCACGTCGTACATGTCGAGGACTCCGGTGTCGGTGGACTCCTCGCGGCGGGTGACCATGTAGTACGCGATCAGCGCCTCCTGCTCGTTGAGGAGGTACAGCTTCACCGGCGGGGTGAACGGCAGCGCGCGGAACGTGATGCTGACGTCGATGCCGTGCGAGCGCAGGGTCCGGAGGTTGTGCCGCAGCACGTGCCCCTGCGCGTTGCGCATCGCCAGCCAGCGCTCATGGACGGGGTCGCCCTCGCCGCGCCCCTCGACCGGGACCGGGAAGGCGAGGCTGATGTCCCGGGAGGGCAGCAGGATGCGGACGTCGATCTTCTGGGGCCGGATGCTGCCGGCGTGGATCAGCCGCAGGGGTTCCCCCAGGGCCGGGATCAGGCTCTCGGCGGTGAGGCAGGCCGCGTCGATGCGCACGTGCGGGGCGGCGAAGGCCGCGGTCAGCCGGGGAGTGAGGGCGACCATCGTGGGCTGCGGCTCGTCCCGGCCCGGCGCGGGCGGCTGTGCGATCCGGGGCGGGCTGCCCTTGCTCACGTTGGTGAGCAGTCCGTCCTCCTGGAGTATCCGCAGGGCCTGGCGCACGGTGCCGCGCTCCACGCCGAACTCGTCGGCGAGCTCGGCCTGGGTGGGCAGCCGGTCGCCCGCCTTGAGATCCCCCGCGCGGATGCGCTCGCGCAGGACGTCGGCGATCTCCTGCGGCGAGGCTCTTCTGCTGCCGTTCACTGCCACGTTCTCCGCCACGCTCTCCTGGGTCACGACCAAAACGCTACAACTTCCATCCATCTGACGGCAGTTGTTTGAAAGTTGTTTAGCAACTGCTGCCAACTGGGGACAACATAATCATAGTTGGTTGCCAACTTTAGCGAGTTGGCGGAAGGTTTGCTTCCCACTACCGGCCTCCGAGCCACCAGCCTCCGAAGGGGGGAACCGCCATGCCCGTCCTCGTCCTTCTCAGCGCCGCGTTCGTCGTCGGCGTAGAGCAGACCATCCAGTGGAAGTACGGCACCGCCGGCGCCGTCGGCCTGCTCCTGCTCAGCATCGGTATCAAGGCCAAGAGCCCCGCCGTCAGCTCTGTCGGCGCCGTGATCCTCGCCCTTCTCGCCTCCGGGCCCGCCGTCAACTCGTGAGCACCAGCTCCGAACTGATGGTGTCCCACAGTGCGTCGAACCACCGGTGGGACTGCTCCACGAACGTCGTGTCACGCGGTCCGGCGCCCTGTCCGAAGGCGAACAGCACCGACCGCGTGCCCTCGGCGTCGTACATCTCCAGGAGCTCCTGGTCGATCGTCTGTTCGCCCCGCATGACCGTGTAGTACGCGAACAGGGCTTCCGTCCCGTTGAGGAGATACAGCTTGACGGGCGGGGTGAAGGGCAGCGCGCGGAAGGTGACGTGCACGTCGATGCCGTGCGTGGAGCGCAGGGTGAGCAGGTTGTGCCGCAGCACCTGGCCCTGCGCGTTGCGATGGGCCAGCCAACGGCGCTGGAGCCGCCCGGTGGCCGAGACGTCCACGGGCGCCGGGAAGGCGAGGTCGATGTCCCGGGAGGGCAGCAGAACACGGACGTCGATCTTGGCCGGTTTCAGCTGCCCCGCGTGAATCTGCCGCAGGGGTTCGCCGATCGCGGCCGTCAGCGAGACCGCGGTGAGACAGAGCGCGTCGACCTCGACATGGTCGGCCGCGAAGGCCTCGGTGATGCGTGGCGGAAGCGCGACCATGGCCGCCTGCGGCGTCGCAGCGGACCCGGTCGGGGGGCCGTCCGCGCCCGGCTGCGCGGCGACCGTCGCCGGACTTCCCTTGGAGACGTTGGTGAGGAGCCGTTCCGACTGGAGAATGCGCAGTGCCTGGCGCACCGCACCCCGCTCGACGCCGAACTCGTCCGCCAGCCTGGCCTGCGTGGGCATGCGCTCACCCGGCCGCAGCACTCCGGTTCTGATCCGGGTGCGCAGCTCGTCGGCCACCTCGCGGTGTGACCGCTGCGGCCGCTCCGCCCTCCTCCGCGCATTGACGGAGGCATGTTCCGGCTCCACGTTCGCACAGTACAACTTCCCGCCATCTTCCGTCAGTTCAAAGAGAGATGGTTATAGGACGCTTCCAAGCGGACATAAGTACAGTGAAGTTGGCTGCCAACTTCAACAACATGGTCAAACTTCCATACGGTTGGCCGGTCGGGCTCCCTTCCGGAGGGGAGCCGGGAGCCCGAGCAGTCGGCACCGACGTACAGCCACAACTGAACATCTTCCGCACAGCCACAACTTCAGAGCGGCAAGAGCACAGCCACAACTGAACAGGCACCACTGAACAGGCACGACCGAACAGGCACGACCGAACAGGCACGACCGAACAGCTACGGACAGACGGAAGAACAGCAAGGCAGCCGCACGGCGAAGGGAGCGCTCAGAACATGTCCGGGCACCAAGGACGCCCGGACGTACGCAGCAGGGCGTCGGCCCCACGGGCGGCGCCCGCTCGTTCTTCCCGGAGCCGGCCCAGCGCCGCCAGCCGCCCCGCGGACTGATCGCCCAGCCACAGCGTCGCCAACTCGGACACCTCCAGGGTGAGGTCGGCGCTGCGGGTGGTCGGCGCACAGGTGGCGCCGTCGGGGGTCGCGTCCAGCAGGAAGCGGCCTCCGGCCAGGCCGGCCCGGTCCACGACCTCCAGGACCAGCGTGCCCGCCGCGTCGTACGTACGCGCCTCCAGGGCCGCCACGACGTCCAGGATCCGCACCCACAACCAGTCCGCCTGCGTGGTGATGCTCGCCGCGCGCGGGTCCGGCAGATGGAGCGGGAGCAGGTCGTCCGGTGAGCGCCGGCCCGACTTCACCCGCGTGATCCAGTCGATGGAGCAGAGGAAGTGCCACAGGGCGCGCTCCGCGGCCGGGGTCGCCGCGATCAGCCAGTCCACCGAGGCCGTGTTCAGCGGCTGCTTGGCGTCGCTCCACGTGTCGTCCGCCCGGTACGAGACCAGCCCGTCGACCACGCCGTCCGCCGAGCGGTACACCGCGTAGAAGGGCTCGGTCCAGGGGCCGCCGTACAGCTGCAGCAGCCCGGTGTTCGACGCCCACCAGTGCTCGTCCCGGCTGACCGCTCCGGGCTGGACGAGGCGCAGCCGCTCGTGCAGCCAGGGGCCGATCCTGCGGACCTCCTCGCCGTCCACGAGGTCGATCCGGCCGCCGTCCCCCGGCACGGTCCGGCGCGGGTCGAGGCCGGCCCGCGGCACGTCGATCGACCACTCGGTCATCGTGGTGGCCGGGCCGAAGCCGTAGCGGCCGTAGATCCGGTACTCGGCGGCGATGAGGGTGGCGACGACGTCCCCGCGTTCCTTCGCGGCCGTCAGGTCGTCCGTCATCAGGCGGGTGAGCAGGCCGCGGCGGCGATGGGTGGCGACGACGGCGACGTTGGAGATCGCGTCGGCCGGGACATGGGCGCCGCCGACCGCGGTGAGCTCCTGGGGGAACGAACGGAAGGTCGCCACGCACTTTCCCGCGTCGAACGCGGCGAAGACGCGGGAGTCCGCGAGCGTCGTCCGGCGGTCGGCGACCCCCTGGTCGGTGACGACGGGCGGGCGCAGGAAGCCCGTGCGCAGGGTGCGCATCCAGTCGGGGAGCTCGGCGTCGGTGATCGTCCGGATGTCGAGGTCGTGGTCGTGGTCGAGGTCGCGGGGGCGGTCGGTGGTGGCTCGGCTGGTCATCGGATCACCGTAGGCAGGCGCAGGCGGGTGCCGCAGGGAATTTTCGCCCGCCTCCGGGACCCGCCTCCGGGACCCGCCCGGGACACCCCTCCCACGCCCACGGATGACCGTTACACCAGCAGGTCCTCCACCTGCGCCTCCCCCTCCCGGTACCTTCTGCTGATCTCCAGGCCCGAGTCGTCGGCCGTGCGCTGGAGGTGCTGGCGGCGGCTCGAGACCTGCTGTTCGTAGCGGACCAGACGGGCCATCGCCTCGTGGAGTTCGGGGTCGGTGCGGGCGTCGAGGTCGGAGAGTTCGACGTCGGCGAGCATGTCGGCGGCCAGTCGGCGGTACTCCTCGCTGTGCGGGGTGCCCAGGGTGACGTGCCGGGCGGAGGAGCGGTGGCGGGCCGGGGCGTCGGTGAGGATCTCCGGCAGCCGGTCGACCACGGAGGCCGCGCCCGTCGGGGACCGCCGGGCCAGCTCCGCGCGCAGGATGTCGATACGGCCCTGGAGCAGCCGTCGTACGTAGCTGAGGTCGGCCTCGTCGCGCTGGGCGTCCCGGCGCAGGGTGCGCAGTTCGGGCAGGCTCAGCAGGGCCAGGTCGGGCTCCGGAGGCGGCGCGGACAGCACAGGGCTGTCGCCTCGCTGTGTCGGCGGCCGGGGTGTCGCCGGCCGCCCGGTACTCGGTGTGCTCATGTCCTTCTACCGTCCCCTCGACCGGCGTGTGGAAAGCATCGTGCCACCCCAAGTGGCCGCTTTGTGACCGAGTCCCCCCGAACGGCCCCAGATAGGGGCTTAAGGATCAAAAATGGGCCCCTCGCGGGTTCGCGCGGGGCACCCGGCATCATGGTCCGCATGCGAGCGGTGGTGCAGAGGGTGGACGGCGCGAGCGTCGTCGTGGACGGCGAGACGGTCGGGGAGATCAACGGCGAGGGACTGTGCGTCCTGGTCGGCGTGACCCATGAGGACACCAAGGAGAAGGCGGCCCAACTCGCCCGCAAACTCTGGTCGGTGCGCATGCTGCACGACGAGCGGTCCTGCAGCGACATCGACGCCCCACTGCTGGTGATCAGCCAGTTCACGCTCTACGGGGACGCGCGCAAAGGCCGCCGCCCCACCTGGAACGCGGCGGCCCCCGGCCCGGTCGCCGAACCGCTCGTCGACGAGGTCGTCGCGCAGCTGCGCGCCCTGGGCGCGACGGTGACGACGGGCCGGTTCGGCGCGCAGATGCGCGTCTCGCTGACGAACGACGGCCCGTTCACGGTCCTGCTCGAGATCTAGCAGGACCGTCCGGACGGGAACTAAGGTTCTACGACGACTTCCTGGGCCGCCGCCGTCGTCCCGGCCAGCAGCGGGGCGTCCACCGGCACATTGCGCTTCACCAGTGCCAGGGCCACCGGGCCGAGTTCGTGGTGGCGGGCGGACGTGGTGATGAAGCCGATCTTGCGGCCGTCGGGGTCCTCGTCGGCGACGCGGAGTTCGGTGCCGGCGGCCGGGAGGTACACCTCGCTGCCGTCGAGGTGCAGAAAGACCAGGCGCCGGGGCGGCTTGCCGAGGTTCTGGACCCGGGCGACCGTCTCCTGACCGCGGTAGCAGCCCTTCTGCAGGTGCACGGCGGTGCCGATCCAGCCGAGCTCGTGCGGGATCGTGCGGTGATCGGTCTCGAAGCCGAGGCGCGGGCGGTGCTGCTCGACCCGGAGCGCCTCATGGGCGAGGATCCCGACCGGCGGACCCGCCTGCCCGGCGTACGACTCCAGATCGGCGCGCGGCAGGAAGAGATCACGGCCGTAGGCGGTCTCGCGGACGACGACGCCGGGCGGGACGGGTGCGATCGACCCCGCCGGGAGGTGGACGACCGCGGTGTCCGCCGTCCGGTCGGCGACCTCGACCCGGTAGAAGAACTTCATCGACTCCAGGTAGGCGATCAGCGCCTCCTGGGTGTCGGGTTCGATGTGCGCCCAGACCGTGTCGCCGTCGTCCACCAGGTAGAGCGCGTGTTCGATGTGGCCGTGCGCGGAGAGGATCAGCGCCTCGGTGGCCTCGCCGACGGGGAGGTCCGTGAGGTGTTGGGTGAGCAGCAGGTGCAGCCAGCTCAGCCGGTCCTCGCCGGAGACGGTGACCACTGCGCGGTGCGAGAGGTCGACGAAACCGGTGCCGTCGGCGAGGGCGCGCTGCTCGCGGAACAGGTCGCCGTAGTGGCCGGCGACGCCTTCGTCCACGCCCTCGGCGGGGACGGCGCCGGGCAGGGACAGCAGAGGGCTCTTCATACGCCTAAGCCTACGACTCGGTAATTGAACTCTTTGCGGTCGCGTTCTCGGCGGTCGCGCTCTTGGCGGTCGCACTCCTGGCGGTCGCGTTCTTGAGTGTGCAGTCCTGGCAGCGGCCGAAGATCGCGAAGTGCTTCATGTCCGTCTCGAAGCCGAAGGTCTCGCGCAGCTTGGCCGTGAACTCGGCGGCGACCTTCACATCCGCCTCGATGACGTTCTCGCAGTCCCGGCAGACCAGGTGGATGTGATGGTGGCGGTCGGCCAGGTGGTAGGTGGGCGCGCCGTGCCCCAGATGGGCATGGCTGACCAGCCCGAGCTCCTCCAGGAGCTCCAGCGTCCGGTAGACCGTCGAAATGTTGACCCCCGACGCCGTCTTCCTCACTTCCACGAGGATGTCGTCGGGGGTCGCGTGCTCCAGGGTGTCCACTGCTTCGAGGACAAGCTGTCGCTGCGGCGTCAGCCGATAGCCGCGCTGCCTGAGGTCGCTCTTCCAGTCGGTGCCTACCACGGCGTCCAGTCTAGGCCGCCGCGCACGGACGTCACGCCCCGGGCGACAGCCCGCCCGTCATCAGCAGATCGGCGAGCACGGCTCGGTACTCGCCGGTCGCCCGGGCGATCTCTGTGTGGACGCGGACCTTCTCGTCGAGCGCCGCGAGGGTCGCGCCGATGGACTCCTGTTCCTTGGGCGGGGGGACGAACACGGGCAGCTCGCCCAGCTCACGGGCGTTCACCGATGGGATCACCGCACTGGCCGACCTCTTGTGGATCCAGCTCTGTGCGAAGCCCGCGCTCAGATACCCGGTCAGATAGGCCGCCAGGGACAGGTCCGGGTCGTGGAGCCGAAGCCTGAGAAGGTTCGCGTGGTACAGCCATCCCTCCTGCTCACCGGTGACCATGGCGCACCGGCCGACGGTACCGGTCCGGATGACGAGAACATCGCCCTGGACGAGCCGGTACCTGTGCAGCGTGCGCGCTTTCTCTGGGACGACCCCCACACTCTCGGCGGGCGTGATCCGCTGGTGGACGACGTCCCGGGGCAGCACGAGCCGCACCCCCGTGTGCGCGTCCGTACGTTGCTCGCCCTTGACGGACGGTCCCGCCTGGAAGGAGCACAGTTCTTTCAGAGCGAGGCGATGCCAGCCTGTGGGCAGGGGCCCCGGGCCGCCGGTCGCGTCCGTCACAGGCCGTACCTCCTCAGCCGTACCTCTGTGACACCGTCGATGGTCTTCGCTTGTTCGTGCAGCCTTTCGAGCTCCTCGGACAGTTCCGCCAGCCGGTTCCGCGCAGCGGCCACATCGTCGAGGGCGCCTGCCGAGGGCGGGTGTTCACGTACGTAGAGCGTCGGCTCCAGCCGGTGGTCGTGGGCCGCGATCTCCGCGAACCGCACCACCCGGCTGAGTCCCGGCCGCTCGCCGTGTCCGGACTCGCGCCACGACGTGTACGCCCCCACCAGCCGGTCCACGTCCTCCTCCGACAGCGCGCGGCGTGTCCGGGTGGCCATGCTGCCCAGATCCGACCCGTCCACGAAGAGGACCTGCTCCGGGCGGCCGCGAGGGGCGCGAAGGAACCAGATGTGCGTCTGGATCTGGGTCAGTTCGAAGAGCCGCGCCGGCAGGGACATCACACACTCGACCACGCCGTCCTCGATCATCCGGGCCCTCGTCTGCTGCTCGGCGCTGCCGCGGGAGGCTGCGCCGGCGGGCATGAGAACGGTGGCGCGGCCTTCGGGGGCGAGGCAGGAGACGACGTACTGGAGCCAGTCGAACTCCCCGGAACGGGATTCGCCGTAGCGCCAGTGTCTCGGGTTGTACCCCGGCCAGGGGCCCACGCTGCCGAAGGGCGGATTGGTGATCACCGCGTCGAACGGGCCCGGCAGGTCACCGAAGTCGTCGTTCCGCGCGGGGTACCTGGATCCGGGGAGGACACGGGGGCGTCGCGCGCCGTGGAGCTCGATGTTCATCTGGGCGAGTTCCGTTTCCTCCGCGCTCGGCGCGCGGCCGGTGACGGACTCCGGCACCCCGCCGCCCTGTTCTGCGACCGCGTCCAGGTACGCGGCCAGCAGCTCCCCCGCACGGCAGAAGGGGTCATGCAACCGCTTCGCGGAACCCTGGGCGGCCAGGGCCCGCGCCATGACCCGACTCACCGACAGGGGCGTGTAGAACTCCTCGGCCGCTCTCGTGTCCGTGTTGCGCAGGAACTCGAGAAGACGGTCGAAGGCCTGACGGCTCTCGTCCGCGGATACGGGCGGATTGCTGTCCAGAATCCGAACGACCTCGGGCAGCGGCGCCTCCCCGTACTCCTGACCCGGCCCCTTCAGATCCCTCAGGGCGGTCTCCGGGTCCTTGACGAAGTGTGACCACCGGTCCGACTTCCGGATCTGGACGAAGACCAAGGACAGCAACGCGTACAGGTATGCGGACACACGCAGCCGGCCACGCAGCCGCTCTGCGTCCGGTCCGGCCAGTTGTTCCACCGCCGACAGCAGACTCCCCGACCGATGCCCGCTCAGGCCCGCCCGGAAGCGGTCGCCGTACGTCGTCCCCGTGAGCTCGCCCGGCTCCAGCGCGCTGGACGGAATCGTACGGCCGGACAGCCACTCCAGGACCTGGTCGGCACGGAACCTGTCAAGGTCGCCGCCTTCGACGGGGGCGGGGAAGTCCGTGTGGCGCCGCTCCCAGTTGGTGACGGCGGGGCGCTTCACCCCCGCCAGCCGGGCGATGTCGGAGCGCGAGACGCGCACCTCGCCGAAGTCACTCAAGAGCATCCTCCTTGCGCGCCAGCACGGACGGGAACTGGTCCATCGCCCGGACCTCCTTGCTCAGGTCGGGGTCGAGAGCGTCGAGGACCCGATAGATCCTGGCATGGTCGGCGGCGAGACCCTCGCCGTGGATGGGCTCATGGTGCATGACGCGGTTGCGCAGGCGGACCACGGCCCACAGGTCGTCGTACAAGCCGTCGCGGCGGCCGACGTGGGGGAACGCCTTGTGCAGGGTGGGCACCCAGAAGACCCGGTCGTAGCGCGACACGAGCAGGGTTGTCCAGAAGCCGAAGGTGAGCTCCGTGACGACGTCGTCGACGGTGACCGGCCGCTTCCGTCGCTTCTGCTCCTGCGCCCGCTTCCTCTCCTTGTCCTCACACTTCTTGCGCGCCGCGACGACGACGTCATGCCCTCCCCTGTCGAGCGGCGCCACCTCCCACCAGTCGGGCCGGCCGTACTTGGTGACCAGGCAGTCGTGCAGCGCGTTGCGCACGGCGAGTTCGACGCACTGCAGCGGGGCGTACAGAGCGGCCGACGCCTCGACGTTCCACCGGTAGAGCCGCATCGCGGCCCGGGGGTCTCCGCCGGCCGCACGCAGGTAGGGCTTGAGCCGCGGCTTGGAGAAGTACCGCTTCATCCACTCGGGCATCCCGTCGACCACTGTTTCCCCCCTTCTTCCGGGCACACGGATGCCCGGGACGATTTCTCCATACGGAATGAGCCGCTGTGCTAAAGTCGACAACGTACGTTCTGGGCCGCCTCTGCATGCACGCCACCCAGGGCACGGCTTGTCGGAACCCCGGCCGCAGTCCAATTGCGGCCGGGGTTCCGTGCGTTGGCCTCAACGATAGTCGGTAGTAGTGGCAGAGATCAAGCGCATTGCAGTGCAGTCGTATCTGTTAACCCCCCACCATCCGCTCTGAACCCCTGTTAAGCCCCTCCAAGGGCGTGAAACAGGGCCCCGCGGACGCCGCGAGGCCCTTGGTTCACTGCTTGTTCGCCGCTCGCCCTACTTGAAGAAGGCGATCCCGTCGTCCGGCATGTCGTCGGGGAGGGCCTTCGCCCAGCGCTCGACGTCCTCCGGGGTGACGACCTTCTTCAGGTGGGCCGACATGTAGGGGCGCAGCTCGACCTCGGGGGTCTGCTTCTCGCCGACCCACATGAGGTCGCTCTTGACGTAGCCGTACAGTCGCTTGCCGCCGGTGTAGGGGCCGGAGGCCGCCGTACGGGCCACCGCGTCCGTGACCAGGTCGATCTGCGGCTTCTTGGCGGCCAGTTCGCCGTACCAGATCTCGACCACGCCGTCGTCGCGGACCATGGTCACCTCGACCTTGCGGTCGGCGTCGATCCGCCAGAAGCCGGACTCGGACTCCAGCGGCCGGACCTTCTCGCCGTCGTTGTCCAGCACCCAGGTGTGGGAGTGGTACTCCAGGAAGTCCCGGCCGTCGTGGCCGAAGGTCACCTCCTGCCCGAAGTTGCACTTCTCCGAACCGGGGAAGTCGTGCACGCCCGCGCCCGCCCAGGTGCCCAGCAGGAAGGCGAGGGGGACGAGGTCCTTGTGGAGGTCGGACGGAATCTCGATCATGAGTGGCAGTTCCTGAACGTGGTGGTCAGCGCTGGCCCTGGTACAGCTTCTTCACGGCCAGACCGGCGAAGGCGAGAACGCCGACGCAGACCAGGACCAGCAGGGCTTCGAAGAAGATCTCCACGGGTTGCTCCTCGGATGAGCGTGCTTCTGGGACATGCAAAAGGGCCGGGCCCCAGCTTACGCGGCCGGGGCCCGGCCCTCCTTGTGAGGTAGGCCCTCGCGGGGATTCGAGCGGGATCGGAGCGGGGATCCGAGCAGGGAGTCGCCAGCGAGTTGATTACGATTCACGTATGGCGAAGAAGCTCGTGATCAAGGTGACGGCGGGGGCCGATGCCCCCGAGCGGTGCTCGCAGGCGTTCACCGTCGCGGCGGTGGCCGTGGCCAGCGGGGTCGACGTGTCGCTGTGGCTGACCGGGGAGTCCGCCTGGTTCGCGCTGCAGGGCCGGGCCGCCGAGTTCGAACTTCCGCACGCGGCCCCGCTGCCCGACCTGATCGACTCGGTCCTCGCCGCCGGCCGCCTCACCCTGTGCACGCAGTGCGCGGCCCGCCGGGACATCACGGAGAAGGACGTCATCGAGGGCGTCCGGATCGCGGGCGCGCAGGTGTTCGTACAGGAGGCGCTGGCGGACGACACGCAGGCCCTCGTCTACTAGGACCGCCCGGCGGCTACGGGGAGCGGCGCTTCTTGCCGTCCAGCTCGTCCCACCACTCGTCGGACTTCGGGTCGCCCGAGGGGTCGTCCCACCAGCGGTCCTCGGGGCCGCGCCGGTTGGCGACCATCGCGGCCAGCGGCGGGATGACCATGGCCACCACACACATCCCGACGGCCACCGGAACCGACCAGATCCGCACGACTCCCCAGGCCAGGACGAACAGCGTGATGCACGTCCCCATCATGGCGAAATACGCGTGGCGCCGGCGTGCGTACATGACTCCAGGGTAGGCCGCGCCCACGACTCCGCCGAAGAACGACTCCGGGGCAGGTCGGGACACGCCGAAGGGCCGCACCCCGTGCAGGGGTACGGCCCTCGGGTCGATCAGGTGCTTCAGACCGCGATCGCGACCTCGGCGAGGCCGCCCGTCTGGGCGACGACCGTGCGGTCGGCCGTGCCGCCCGGGACGAGGGCGCGGACGGTCCAGGTGCCCTCGGCCGCGTAGAAGCGGAACTGTCCGGTGGCGGAGGTCGGGACCTCCGCGGTGAACTCGCCGGTCGAGTCCAGCAGGCGGACGTAACCGACCACGGGCTCGCCGTCGCGGGTCACCTGACCCTGGATCGTGGTCTCACCGGGCTTGATCGTCGAGGCGTCCGGGCCGCCGGCCTTCGCTCCGCACATGTCTCTCTCCAAGAGGGTCTGACCGGAAGGAAGGCCGGTCGGGATCGGGATACTTCGCTTACTTGTTGGCGCCGAGCTCGATCGGGACGCCGACCAGGCTGCCGTACTCGGTCCAGGAGCCGTCGTAGTTCTTGACGTTCTCCACGCCCAGCAGCTCGTGCAGCACGAACCAGGTCAGGGCCGAGCGCTCGCCGATGCGGCAGTACGCGATGGTGTCCTTGGCCAGGTCGACCTGCTCGTCGGCGTAGAGCTCCTTGAGCGCCTCGTCCGACTTGAAGGTGCCGTCGTCGTTGGCGTTCTTCGACCACGGGATGTTGCGGGCGGACGGGACGTGGCCCGGACGCTGCGACTGCTCCTGCGGCAGGTGCGCGGGAGCGAGCAGCTTGCCGCTGAACTCGTCGGGCGAGCGGACGTCGACCAGGTTCTGCGAACCGATGGCCGCCACCACGTCGTCGCGGAAGGCACGGATGGTCTTGTCCTGCGGCTTGGCCTTGTAGTCGGTCGTGGCGCGCTCCGGCACCTCCTCGACCAGCTCGCGGGCGTCCAGCTCCCACTTCTTGCGGCCACCGTCGAGAAGCTTGACGTTGTCGTGGCCGTAGAGCTTGAAGTACCAGTAGGCGTAGGACGCGAACCAGTTGTTGTTGCCGCCGTAGAGGATCACCAGCGTGTCGTTGGCGATGCCCTTCGCGGACAGGAGCTTCTCGAAGCCCTCCTGGTCGACGAAGTCACGGCGGACCGGGTCCTGGAGGTCCTTGGTCCAGTCGATCCGGATCGCGTTCCTGATGTGGTTCTTCTCGTACGCGGACGTGTCCTCGTCGACCTCGACGATGGCGATGTCGGCGTTGTCGAGGTTGGCCTCGACCCAGTCGGCGTCGACCAGGACGTCGCTGCGGCTCATGCTCGTTCTCCTCCGGGGCAGTTGCGGCGGGGGTGTGCAAGAAAAGAAGGGTGCGGGGCCGGGTCTCGCCGGCGGCCGGCGCACGGATGCCCTCGGGTGAGGGCGCCGGGAGGGCGCGGAGGGCCGACGGCGCCTCCGCTCAGAAGGGGCGACAGAGCATGGCGGCGACGCGGCACAGGTCTACTGCCCGCCGCTTCGTGAGATCCGCCTGTCGCTGCATCATGTCGTCGATCGTAGGGACGAACGGGCGGGCATGTCACCAACGCTCCGAATGGTGAGATGCGATCGTCCGGATACTGGGACGAGAGAAGCGCCCGGACCGTGGGGACACGGGTTCCGGGCGCTTGTATCCGTCGTCACATCTGCGGTGCGGACGGCCTTGTCTCGCCTGTCGGACACCGGCCGTCCACCGTCGGGGGTACTACCCGGCCAGCTTGACGTTCGAACCCTTCACCGAGATCTCCACACCGTTCGTCCCCGCCTCGACCTTGTCGAGCTGGATCCCGCCGGGCAGGTCGTCGATCTTCTGCTGGAAGTCGGTGATCGACCGCACCTCGTTCTCGGCGGCCTGGACCCCGCCGAAGCTGGGCAGCGAGTCGGCGTGCACCCGGACGGTGTCGCCCTCGACGGTGACCGTGCTCAGCACGTAGACGGGCTGCGGCAGCTTGGTGCCGAGGACGGTGGCCTCGACGGCGACCTTGATCTTGCCGTTGCCGCCGTCGGAGAGACCGATGACGTTGGCGGTGACGCCCTGCACCACCTCGGTCGGCTCGGACTTCGCCGTCTTCAGCAGCTCGGCGTAGGTGATGGACGCGGTGCCGGTGGCGCTGGAGGCGGTGGCGGAGCTGAAGTCGCTGGAGAAGTCGACGCCCTTCATGTCCGCGTTGAGGTCGTCGAGGCGGATCGTCTGGCCGCTGGTGCCGGTCGCCGCCTCGTAGTCCTTGATGCCGACCTCGACGTCGTCCAGCGAGCCGCCGACGACCTGGGTGAGGAACGGGAAGCCCTTGATGGACACGTCCGGGGTGGTGGCGAGGCCCTCGGTGCTCTTCAGCTTGCCGGCGACCTCGTCCTCCGCGAAGTTCACGGCGAGGCGGTCCGCGAGCACGAACAGACCGCCCAGGACCACGACGACGACCAGCAGTATTCGAAGCGCACGCATGCGGTAGTTCCCCCCACCCGGATGGCCAAAAGTCAATGAGGCCTCACGGTAACCCTCGGCACGGACGGCACCGCCGATTTGTCGATCAGCTGTGACAGTCTTTACCCCTCGCCCCAGGTCCCTTCCAGGTCTCCCCGGCGCTTACCCCAGCGCCCGTCCCAGCACGTAGACGGCGGGGGCGGCCGCGGCCAGCGGCAGGGCGACGCCCGCCGTGAAGTGGACGAAGCGGGAGGGATAGTCGTAGCTCGCGACCCGGTGGCCGATGAGCGCGCAGCCGGCCGCGCCCGCGCCGAGCAGCGCGCCTCCGGCGCCCAGACCCGTCATCTCGCCGACCGCGATGCCCGCGCCCGCGGCGGCGAGCAGGGCCACCACGACGGAGGCCGGGGTGGGCAGCGGCAGCGCGCGGGCCGACATCGCCACCGCGACCGAGGCCGCGCCGACCGACACCGCGTCCGGCACGGCGGCGAGGTACCCGGTGGCGAGGATGGCCAGCGCGGCGGAGGCGACGGTCGCCATCAGGCCGTACATGCGCTCGTCGGCGTCCGCGTGCGAGCGCAGCTGGAGGACCAGGCAGAGCAGGACCCAGACGCCCAGGGTGCCGAGGATCGCGGCGGGCGCGTTCTCCCGGCCGGCCACGAGCAGGGCGACGTCCGAGACCAGCGCGCCCAGGAAGGCGAGCGCGATGCCCTGTCGGGCCGGCCACATGCCGTTCAGCCGGAACCAGCCGGCGGCCGTGACGGCCTGGAGCGCGACGAGCGGGACGAGAAGGGCGTACGAGCCGATCGCCGCCGAACCGGAGAGCAGCAGACCGAGCAGCGCGGTGAGCGCGGCGGGCTGTATGCCCGGCTCGATGATCGGCGACCGCCCCTCCAGCCGGGCCCGCTGGGCGTCGGTGACGCGCGCGTTGCCGGCGAGGGTGGCGGGACCGTAGGTCGAGTCGGGGCCACCGGCCTCGGGCGCCGGGGCGGGCACGGGTGCGGGTGCGGAGGGCAGGTGCGCGGCGGGCCGGCCGTACCCGGCCTGGCCGTACCCGTCGGGCCGGCCGTACGCGGCCTGGCCGTACCCGTCGGGCCGGCCGTACGCGGCCTGCGGGTCGCCGTGGGCCGGGGCCGGGTCGGCCGGGGTGACCGGGGCCTGGACGCTCGTCTCCCAGGTCTGGCCCTGCCACTGCTGCGTGTACTGCATGTGGGCCTGCGGGTCGTCGTACCCCTGCTGCTGCCCGGGCCACGCCTGCTGGGCCTGCTGGGCCTGGTGCGCCTGCGGGTCGTAGCCCTCGTACCCCTCGTACGGCGGGTACTGCTGATACGGCTGGTCGAACGGCGGGTCATACGGCTGGTCGGTCATCTCACCCTCCTGCGAACGGCGGGAGCACCTCGACCGTGCCGCCGTCGGCCAGCCGTACCGTCTCATGTGCGCGGGTGCCCACGGGGTCGCCGTCGACGAGGAACGAGCATCGCCGCAGGACATGCGCGAGTTCACCGGGGTGTCGCGCACGGACGGCGTCGAGGGCCTCGGCGAGGGTGTCCGCGTCGTGCGGCTCCTCGGCGACCCCGGCCGCGGCCTTCGCGGCCGCCCAGTAGCGCACCGTGACCTTTGGCATCGGTTCCTCAATCGATCGGCTGTGTACACGGTCAGGCTAGCCGCCCCGTACGACCGCCCAGTCCCCGATGCGGGCCAGCAGGCCGTCGTCGGCCGCGTGCTCGGCGTGGCCCATGCCGGGCTCCACCCAGAGTTCGGCGTGCCCGGCGGCCGCCTCGGCCAGCGTCCGGGGGTGGTCGAGCGGGAAGTAGCCGTCCCGGTCGCCGTGCACGATCAGCAGCGGGGTGGGGGCGATCCTCGGGACCGCCTCGACCGGCGACAGCGGAACGGGGTCCCAGTCACGGCCGTGGATCCGGGTGCGGAAGCCGTAGCGGCCGACCAGCCTGCCCTCGGGGCGGGTGATCAGCCAGTGCACCCGGCGCATCGGAGGCGTGCCGCGGTAGTACCAGCGGGCGGGGGCGCTCACGGAGACGACGGCGTCCACCGTCCCCGGGTGCAGCGCCGCGTGCCGCAGGACCACCGAGCCGCCCATGGAGAAGCCGACGGTCGCCACGCGCGCGTGCCCGAGCGAGCGCGCCCACTCCACGGCGGCGGCGAGATCGAGCACCTCGCGGTCGCCGACGGTGGAGTGCCCGCCGGAGCGGCCGTGCCCGCGGAAGGAGAAGGTGACGACGGCGCCGTGCCGGGCGAGGGCGGCCGCCACGCGCCGCACCTGCGGGCGGTCCACGTCGCCCGTGAACCCGTGGGCCATGACGAACGCGGGGTGACCGGCGGATGGCGCGGAGGCGTCGTATACAACGCCACCCGGTTCGTATACGGAATCGATGGAAATCCCGTCGGCGGCAGTCAGAAACGTCCGCAATGGTGTGCGACTGCCCGTCTCGGAATTCGGACGATCGGTGGAACGTGCCACATGACCTGCCGGACTGCTGCTCATGTGGGCTATTCTGCTGGACAGAGGACTCGGGCAGCGAAGCCCCCGGGTCCTTTTGTGCTTTCGGAAGCGTTGTATACGACTTGGGAACCGGGCGGGAAACGCCAGGTGACCGCGGGTGTACGGGCCCCGGGAACGCAAGAGCAGTGCCGCAAGAAAGCGCAGTGCCGAAAACGTCCTCGCAGGGACCGAGGAGGAACCAGACGTATGAGTTCTCTGCTGCTCCTGACCAACGCCCTCCAGCCGTCGACCGAGGTGCTTCCGGCCCTCGGCCTGCTGCTGCACAACGTGCGCGTGGCACCGGCCGAAGGCCCCGCTCTCGTCGACACCCCCGGCGCCGACGTCATCCTGATCGACGGCCGCCGCGATCTGCCCCAGGTCCGCAGCCTCTGCCAGCTGCTGCGCTCCACCGGCCCCGGCTGTCCGCTCATCCTCGTCGTCACCGAGGGCGGCCTCGCGGCCGTCACCGCCGACTGGGGCATCGACGACGTGCTCCTCGACACCGCAGGACCGGCCGAGGTCGAGGCGCGGCTGCGGCTGGCCATGGGCCGCCAGCAGATCGTCAACGACGACTCCCCGATGGAGATCCGCAACGGCGACCTGTCGGTCGACGAGGCGACCTACAGCGCGAAGCTGAAGGGGCGGGTCCTGGACCTCACCTTCAAGGAGTTCGAGCTCCTGAAGTATCTGGCCCAGCACCCGGGCCGGGTGTTCACGCGTGCACAGCTGCTCCAGGAGGTCTGGGGCTACGACTACTTCGGCGGCACCCGCACGGTCGACGTCCACGTACGGCGGCTGCGGGCCAAGCTCGGCCCGGAGCACGAGTCGCTGATCGGAACCGTCCGGAACGTCGGTTATCGATTCGTTACCCCTGAGAAGGGGGAGCGCGGCGGCGAGGACGCGAAGGCCAAGGCGGACCGGTCGGAGCAGGCAAAGGCGGAGGATGCGGACAACGCGGCCGCCCTGGACGCCCAAGAGATCCCGGCGGAGGCGTAGTACCCGTCAGTAGGCCGCGTACCTGCTCGGGAAGGGCGTTGCTCGCGCACAGGGAAGCTCCTGTACGCCCTGCCCAGAGCGGGTCCATCCGCGTAGACTCCGCGCGTGGCCAAGGTGACTCGGGATGATGTGGCGCGGCTGGCGGGGACTTCGACCGCCGTCGTCAGCTATGTCATCAACAACGGACCCCGGCCGGTCGCCCCGGCCACGCGCGAGCGTGTCCTCGCCGCCATCAAGGAGCTGGGGTACCGGCCCGACCGGGTCGCCCAGGCGATGGCGTCCCGGCGCACCGACCTCATAGGCCTGATCATCCCGGACGCCCGTCAGCCGTTCTTCGGCGAGATGGCGCACGCGGTCGAGCAGGCCGCCTCCGAGCGCGGAAAAATGGTGCTGGTCGGCAACACCGACTACGTCGCCGAGCGCGAGGTCCACTATCTGCGCGCGTTCCTCGGGATGCGCGTCTCGGGGCTGATCCTCGTCAGCCACGCGCTGAACGACCTGGCGGCCGCGGAGATCGACGCGTGGGACGCGCGCGTGGTGCTGCTGCACGAGCGCCCCGAGGCCATCGACGACGTCGCGGTCGTCACCGACGACCTGGGCGGCGCCCAGCTCGCCGTCCGCCACCTGCTGGAGCACGGCTACGAGTACGTGGCCTGTGTCGGCGGCACCGCGGAGACCCCCTCCGTCGGCGACCCGGTCTCCGACCACGTCGAGGGCTGGCGGCGCGCGATGGACGAGGCCGGCGTCTCCACGGAGGGCCGGCTCTTCGAGGCCCCCTACAACCGCTACGACGCCTATCGCGTCTCCCTGGAGCTGCTGGCGGGTCCGAACCGGCCGCCGGCCGTCTTCTGCTCCACCGACGACCAGGCGATCGGCCTGCTGCGCGCGGCGCGCGAGCTGCGTATCGACGTGCCCGGCGAGCTGGCGGTGGCCGGCTTCGACGACATCAAGGAGGCGGCGCTCACCGACCCGCCGCTGACGACGATCGCCTCGGACCGCTCGGCGATGGCCCGCGCGGCGGTCGACCTCGTCCTGGACGACGGTCTGCGGGTCGCGGGGTCCCGTCGCGAACGGCTGAAGGTGTTCCCGTCCCGGCTGCTCGCCCGCAGGTCCTGCGGCTGCGAGTAGCTCCGCCGGTCGGGCCGTTGTCCGTCTCACGGTCGTCGGTGGCTGGTCGCGCAGTTCCCCCGCGCCCCTGAAGTGCTTGTATGAAGGCTCTCTGAGAAGGCCCCGCGAGCTGCTGGGGGCCTCTTTATATCGGGCATACGAGGTTCTGGCGGGCTTCTCAGGGAGCGCTCAGGGAGCTCTCATGGTCGGGCGCGAAGCTTCTTTCCATGACCGAGAGCATCCGCCGCAGCGGCGAGTACGAGAACTTCGAGAACCCGTACCAGGCCCCGAGCTCCGCCCCGGTGAACCCGGAGTGGCCGCCTCCGCCGGCGTACCAGCCGGTACAGCAGCAGCCCGTACCGCAGCAGCCCGCGCAGCACCACCCCATGCAGCAGCAGCCGGTCGTCGAGCCCACCCACGTGTGGCAGACGCAGGCCGCGGGCAGCGGCGGACACGGCAACGGCAACGGCAACGACGGCGGAACCGCTCTCCTCACCGCCGTGGCCGCCGAGCCCGCCCCCGCCAAGAAGAAGCGCGCCCGCGGCCCGCTCGCCCTGCTCGCCGCGGTGGCGATCGTCGCGGCCGCCATAGGCGGTGGCACGGCCTACGGCATCCAGGAGCTGACCGGCAAGGACGAGGTGGTCTCCTCGTCCACCACCACCAGCGTGGTGCCCTCCAGCAAGACGGGCGACGTGGCCAGCATCGCGGCGGCGGTCAGCCCGAGCGTCGTCGAGGTCAGCGCCACGCTCAGCAACGGGACGTCCACCGGCTCCGGCGTGATCATCACGACCGACGGTGAGATCGTCACCAACAACCACGTCATCTCGGGCGCGAACTCGATCAAGGTGACGACCAGCGACGGCAAGTCGTACACCGCCAAGGTCGTCGGCACCGACAGCAAGAAGGACCTCGCGCTCATCGAGCTGGAGAACGCGTCCGGGCTGAAGGCGGCGACCCTCGGCAACTCCGACGGCGTCCAGGTCGGCGACACGGTCGTGGCGATCGGCTCCCCCGAGGGCCTGACCGGCACCGTCACCAGCGGCATCGTCTCCGCCCTGAACCGGGACGTGACCGTCTCGACGGACGAGAGCCAGGGCCAGGGCCAGGGGCAGCAGGGCGGCGGCGAGGGCAACTGGCCGTTCCAGTTCGGCGGCCAGGAGTTCAACGGCGACACCGGCTCGTCCACGACGACCTACAAGGCGCTCCAGACGGACGCCTCCCTGAACCCCGGCAACTCCGGCGGCGCGCTCATCGACGCCAGCGGCAACATCATCGGCATCAACTCCGCGATGTACTCCGCCGCGGCGGACTCGTCCTCCTCCGACGCCGGCAGCGTCGGCCTCGGCTTCGCCATCCCGATCAACACCGTCAAGGCGGACCTGGCCGGCCTCCGTGCCGGCGGCTCCGACAGCTGACCCCTTTCGAACTTCCAGCCGACCTCATTCGCACTTCGCCACTTCACCGAGCCAGGGAGCACGTCATGATCAAGCAGGTTTCGCACACGGTGACCGGTTTCGGCGCGGCGGACATCGCCCTGGCCCTCGACGTGGCGTACGCACTGCACGAGCCGGTGGCGCCGACCCGGGCGCCGGAGGTCGCGGCCCCGCAGCTGATGGGCCTGCGCACCACGGCAGCCCGCCCGCACCAGCGCAAGGTTTTGCTGAACCGGCTCGCGGCGATGCGCGGCTGATCCCGCCCCGCTGCCGATCCGTCCCGGTCTTTACGCACCTGGAGGGAAGCATGCGAGGCTGAAGGCGTTCAGCAGCGCCCGCACGTCAGGCCTCCCGCCCGTCCCACCGCACCCGAGGAATCCACGCCCATGAGCCCCGCCGAAGGCGACCGTGACACCCAGCGCATCCTGATCGTCGACGACGAGCCCGCGGTGCGTGAAGCACTCCAGCGCAGTCTTGCCTTCGAGGGCTACGACACGCAGACGGCCGTGGACGGCGCGGACGCGCTGGAGAAGGCGACGGCCTACCACCCCGACCTGGTGGTACTGGACATCCAGATGCCGCGCATGGACGGCCTCACCGCCGCGCGCCGCATCCGCGGGGCGGGCGACACCACGCCCATCCTGATGCTCACGGCCCGCGACACGGTCGGCGACCGGGTCACCGGGCTCGACGCGGGCGCCGACGACTACCTGGTCAAGCCGTTCGAACTCGACGAACTCTTCGCCCGGGTCCGTGCGTTGCTGCGGCGCAGTTCCTACGCGGCGGCCGCCGGAGCGGGCACGGTGGAGGAGGACGAGGCGCTCACCTTCGCCGATCTGCGGATGGACCTCGCGACCCGCGAGGTCACCCGGGGCAGCCGGCCCGTGGAACTGACCCGCACGGAGTTCACGCTCCTGGAGATGTTCATGGCCCACCCGCGCCAGGTCCTCACGCGTGAGCAGATCCTGAAGGCGGTCTGGGGCTTCGACTTCGAGCCGTCGTCCAACTCGCTGGACGTGTACGTGATGTACCTGCGCCGCAAGACGGAGGCGGGCGGCGAACCGCGCCTCGTGCACACCGTGCGGGGCGTGGGATATGTGCTGCGCCAGGGCGGCGCGGAGTGAAGAAGCTCGTACGACGGTTCCGGACCCTGCCCATCCGGGCCCGGCTGTCGATGCTGGTGGCCGCAGCCGTGGCCTTCGCCGTGGCGGCGGTCTCGGTGACCTGCTGGTTCATCGTGCAGGGCAAGCTGTACGAGCAGGTCAACAACGATCTCCGGCGGGGCATGCGGGCCCCCGAGCAGATGATCAACCAGGCCCTCAACACCTGCTCCGAGACCCAGCAGAGCGACAACGGCGGCTACCGGAACAACTACATCCAGGTGGTCAAGGAGGACGGCACCGTCTGCGTCCTCGACGCCTCCCTCGGCAAGGTCAAGGTCACGCAGTCCGACCGGGACGACATCAAGAACGGCCAGACCGACAAGCTCTACTTCCGCAACGGCACCGACGAGGACGGCGACCCGGTGCGCGTCATGCTCCAGCCGCTGGCCACCACCACCGTCACCGGGGAGGCCGGTCCCAACGTCGGACTCGTGGTCGCCGTGTCGCTGAAGAGCACCCAGTCCACCCTCAACGACCTGGCCCTGATCCTCCTGCTCGTCTCCGGCATCGGAGTCATCGGAGCAGGCGCCGCCGGTCTGGCGGTCGCCCGCGCCGGTCTGCGCCCCGTCGACAAACTCACCGAAGCCGTCGAGCACGTGGCCCGCACCGAGGACCTGAGCGTCCGCATCCCCGTCGAGGACGACTCCGAGGACGAGATCGCCCGGCTCTCCCGGTCCTTCAACTCCATGACGTCCTCCCTCGCCAACTCCCGCGAGCTGCAACAGCAGTTGATCGCCGACGCCGGACACGAACTGCGCACCCCCCTCACCTCCCTGCGGACCAACATCGAGCTCCTCACGCGCAGCGAGGAGACGGGACGCCCCCTCCCCGAGGCGGACCGCAAGGCGCTGCTCGCGTCGGTGAAGGCGCAGATGACGGAGTTGGCGGCGCTGATCGGCGACCTTCAGGAGCTGTCCCGCTCGGAGGGCCAGCGCGGCGAGCGCGTCCAGGTGGTCTCACTGGAGGACACCGTCGAGTCGGCGCTGCGCCGGGCCCGGCTGCGCGGCCCCGAGCTGACCATCACGGCGTCGCTCGAAGCCTGGTACACCCGGGCGGAGCCGGCCGCGCTGGAACGCGCTGTGGTCAACATCCTGGACAACGCGGTGAAGTTCAGCCCCGAGGGCGGGGTGATCGACGTCCGGCTGACCGGCGGTGTGCTGACCGTCCGCGACCACGGCCCGGGCATCCCCACCGAGGAACTCCCGCACGTCTTCGACCGTTTCTGGCGCTCCCCCAGCGCCCGCGCCCTGCCCGGCTCGGGCCTCGGCCTGTCGATAGTGGCCCGCACGGTGGAGCAGGCCGGCGGCCAGGTCACCCTGGCCCACGCGGACGGCGGCGGCACGGTCGCGACGGTCCGTCTGCCGGGCGCGCCGACCCCGCCGCCGGAGGATCCCGCACCCGCACTCCAGGACCTGTCCCAGGATCTGCCCCAGGACCTGTCCTAGACGCGGCAACCTTTCCCGACCGGGTGGCGACTTCGGCGAGGACCGACTCCCCCACCCGCACGAAAGGTAGCCGCATGAGCGAGCACCGCTCCAAGTCGACGGCCAAGCCCCGCCACCGCAGAAGGAAGACGGCGCTGGCGGTCGGCGTGCCGCTGGCCCTCACCGCCGCCGGGTCCCTCGCCTACGGCACGGATCTCGGCCTGTTCGGCGCGGACGCGCAGGCGCGGGCCTCGGCCGCGACCGCCGCCGCGCCCGCCTGGGCCACCGCCTCCGCCGACGGCTTCGCCTCGGTCGACGCCCTGGGCCAGAACGGCACTTACGGCGGCCGGGACGGCAAGACCGTCACCGTGAAGACCCTCGCCGACCTGGAGAAGTACGCGACGGCCGCCGAGCCGTACGTCATCGTCGTCGCGGCGACCATCACCATGGACCCGGTCGGGAAAGAGATCAAGGTTCAGTCGAACAAGACGATCGTGGGCTCCGGGACCTCCGGGCACATCGTCGGCGGCGGCTTCTTCCTCGGCCAGGGCGTCCACAACGTCATCATCAGGAACCTGACGATCCGGGACGCCTACCAGGGCGTCTGGAACGACAAGGAGCACGACTTCGACGCGATCCAGATGGACGGCGCGCACCACGTCTGGATCGACCACAACGACCTGCGGCACATGGCCGACGGGCTCATCGACAGCCGCAAGGACACGACGTACCTGACGGTCTCCTGGAACAAGCTGAGCCAGGAGAACAAGGCGTTCGGCATCGGCTGGACCGAGAACACCACCGCCGACATCACGATCCACCACAACTGGATCCGCGAGACCGAGCAGCGCAACCCTTCCACGGACAACGTCGCCCACGCGCACCTGTACAACAACTTCCTGGAGGACGTGGCCGGGACGGACATCAAGTCGTCCTACGGCAACTACTCGCGCGGCAAGACGAACATGCTGCTGGAGAACTCCTACTTCCAGGGCCTGACCAACCCCGTCGTACGGGACGCCACCGCCACGCTCGTCCAGCGCGGCAACGTGTTCTCCGGGACGACCGGCAAGAACGAGAGCGGCGGCACGGGCGCGGCCTGGGACCCGAGGACGTACTACGCGTACACCCTCGACAAGGCCGCCGACGTGCCCGCCCTCCTCAAGGCGGGCGTGGGCCCCCGGACTTCGATCGGTACGACGGCCGCCGGCACCGCGAGCACCACCGCCGCCGCGGCCACCACCCTCACCGTCGCCGCCGACGGCAGCGGCCAGTACAGAACCGTCCAGGCCGCCGTGGACGCCGTGCCCGCGAACAACCCCTCCCGGGTCGTGATCTCCGTGAAGCCGGGCGCCTACCGCGAGGTCGTGAAGGTCCCGGCCAACAAGCCGCACGTCACCATCCAGGGCTCGGGCGCCAGCCGCAAGGACACGACGATCGTCTACGGCAACGCGGCCGGCATGACCAAGCCCGACGGGTCCGGGACCTACGGCACCCCGGGCAGCGCCACCGTCTCCGTCCAGTCGGACGACTCCCAGGTGCGCAACCTCACCGTCACCAACGACTTCGACGAATCCAAGCACCAGGACATCGCGGGCCAGGCGGTGGCGCTGCTGACGCAGGCCGACAGGATCGTCCTGGACGGGGTCATCGTCAACGGCGACCAGGACACCCTGGAGCTGGAGACCGCCGCCAAGGACAAGCTCGGCCGGGTCTACATCGCCGACTCCTACATCACCGGCAACGTCGACTTCGTCTTCGGCCGGGCGACGGTCGTCGTCGACAAGTCCGTCATCACGCTGAAGAAGCGCTGGAACGGCACCTCGGCCGGCTATGTCACGGCCCCGAGCACGCCGAGCGGCCGCAAGGGCATCCTGATCAACCGCTCCACGGTCAACGGAGACGTCACGGCCGGCTCCTTCCACCTCGGCCGTAACTGGCACCCCGGCGGCGACACGACCGTCGACCCGCAGACCACCGTCCGGGGCACCACGCTCAGCGCGGCGATCAAGTCCACCCCGTGGTCGGACATGGGCGGCTTCTCCTGGAAGGAGGACCGGTTCGCCGAGTACCAGAACACCGGCGCGGGCGCGGGCAGCGCGAGCGGCGACCGTCCGCAGCTGACCGCCGCCCAGGCAGCCGACCAGGAGGTCGCGGACTGGCTCGGCGACTGGACCCCCACGGCTTCCTGACATCCCTCTGCCAGCCCTGCCACAGCCCCTCGCCGCACCGTGTGGGGATGGCGATGCGAACTGTGAGGGGAACAGAGACAAGGACGTCAGAGACAGGGACCGCGGGGACCGCGGGGACCGCGGGGAAGATACTGCTGGCCGACGACGACGCGGACATCCGCGAAGGACTCGGCCGGCTTCTCCGCTTCGAGGGCTACGAGACCGTCCTCGCCGAGAACGGACGGCTCGCCCTCGACCTCGTCGGGGCGGCCGGCACCGCCCCCGACCTGATCCTGATGGACGTCACCATGCCCGGCCTGGACGGCCTGGCCGCGACCCGCCGGATCCGGGCCTCCGGCTGCACCGTCCCGATCCTGATGCTCACCGGCCGAGGCGCCGTCGGCGACCGGATCGTCGCGCTGGACAACGGCGCGGACGACTACCTGATGAAACCGTTCGCCGTGGAGGAACTCCTCGCCCGGGTACGGGCCCTGCTGCGCCGCGGCTCCGGGCGGCGAACACCCCCACCGCCCCGCAGGCCCTCCGCCCGGCTGGCCTTCCATGACATCGCCATGGACCTGTCCTCCCGCACGGTCACCCGGGCCGCCCGCCCCCTCGACCTCACGCGCACCGAGTACGCCCTCCTGGAGTACTTCCTGCGCAACCCGGCCAAGGTCCTCAGCCGCTCCCAGATCCACAAGGACGTCTGGGGCTTCGACTTCGAGCCCAACTCCAACACCCTCGACGTGTACGTCATGTACCTGCGCCGCAAGCTGGAACAGTACGGCGAGCCACGGCTGATCCAGACGGTACGGGGGCTGGGCTACATGCTGCGGGTGGGATGAGGTCCGGCGAGCCGCAGGTCAGAGGCGTACGTCAGAGGCGTACGCCGGTGACGTACGAGTGTGTCGTCCGCCGCTTGCCCCGACCGCGGCTCCACCAGCCTGCTGTACGCGTCGCAGCGGGTGGGCTATGAACGCAAAGAGGCGGCCACGTCGGTGACGTGGCCGCCTCTGCGGCTTGCCGCGTACTGCGGTGCGTACTGCGTACTGCGGTGAGCGCTACCGCACGATCGTGATCCGGTTCGCCGTCGGCGGGGCCAGCGGGGCCGTCGCCGAGGAGCCGGCGAGCAGGTACTGCTCCAGCGCGGTCAGGTCGTCGGTGCCGACGAGGTCGTTCGTGCCCTGGCCCAGGGTGGTGAAGCCGTCGCCGCCGCCCGCGAGGAAGCTGTTGGTCGAGACGCGGTAGGTGGCGGCCGGGTCGATCGCCGCGCCGTTCAGCTTGATGGAGTCCGTGACGACACGGTCGGCGCCGCTCTTCGTCAGGTCCAGCGTGTACGTCAGGTTGGCGGACGGCTGAAGGATCTTCGGCGCGCTCGCGTTCGTCCCGCTCACCTGCTCCTTGAGCACCTGGATCAGCTGGGCGCCGGTGAAGTTCTGCAGGTTGACGGTGTTGGAGAACGGCTGCACGGTGAAGCCCTCGGCGTAGGTGACCACGCCGTCGCCCTCACTGCCCTTGGCCGCGTAGGTGAGGCCCGCCCGGACGCCGCCCGGGTTCATCAGCGCGAGGTCCGTCTCCGCGTCGAGCTGCTTGCCGTACCAGAGCTGGGCGTCCGCGATCAGGTCGCCCATCGGGGACTCGGTGCCCGTGTTCGGGACGTCGGCGGAGATGTAGCCGATCGCGCGGTTGCCGACCGGCGCCGCCAGCGTGTTCCACTTGCTGATCAGCTCGGTCATGTCGGGCGCCTTGGCGACGGTCCGGGTGACCACGTGGTTCGCCGACTTGACCGCCGTACGCGCGATGTCACCGGTGAAGCGGTCGTACGTCAGCGTGGTGTCCGTGTAGAGACGACCGAAGGACGCGGCCGAGGTGACCGTGCGCGGCTTGCCCGACGGGTCGGGGATCGTGCAGGCGTACGCGGCGTGCGTGTGGCCCGTCACCAGCGCGTCCACCGCCGGCGTGATGTTCTTCGCTATGTCGACGATCGGGCCGGAGATGCCGTCGCCCGCGCCCGGGGAGTCGCAGTTGTAGTTGTACGAGGCGGAGGCCGGCAGACCGCCTTCGTGGATCAGCGCCACGATCGACTTCACGCCCTGCTTCTGCAGCTCCTTGGCGTACTTGTTGATCGTCTCGACCTCGTCCTTGAACTTCAGGCCCTTGACGCCCTCGGCGGAGACGACACCGGGGGTGTCCTCCAGCGTCACGCCGATGAAGCCGATCTTGACGTCCTTCTTCTTCCACACGAAGTACGGCTTGAGGATCGGCTTGCCGGTCTTCTCGTTCAGGACGTTCGCCGCGAGGTAGGGGAAGTCGGCGCCCTTGAACTTCTTGTCCGTGTAGCAGCCGGCGGTCGGGTGACAGCCGCCGTTCTGCAGCCGGCCCAGCTCCCTGGCGCCCTCGTCGAACTCGTGGTTGCCGACCGACGTGACGTCCAGGTCGAGCTTGTTCAGCGCCTCGATCGTCGGCTCGTCGTGGAACAGGCCCGAGATCAGCGGGGAGGCGCCGACCATGTCGCCGCCGGCCGCGGTGACCGAGTACTTGTTGCCCTTGCGGGCCTCGCGCAGGTGCGTGGCGAGGTACTCCACACCGCCCGCGTCGATCGTCTTCGTCGTGCCGTCCGCCTGGAGTTCCGTGACCCGGCCGGAGGAGCCGGACGGGGGCTCGAGGTTGCCGTGCAGGTCGTTGAAGGACAGCAGCTGCACGTCCTGGTAGCGGCTGGGCAGCGGCTTGGAGTGCTTGCTGTCGTGCGCGTCCGCCGGGAGCGCGGCGGCCATGGCCCCGACGGTGGCGAGAGCTGCCGCCGACGTGAGAAGACGGTACGTACGACGTCTGCCGTTCGGATGCGGCTGGGAAGTGGCTGGCATGCGCCCCCCTGAGGTGTCTGCCTGTGGTGTCTGCGTCCCCCGGGCCGGGCCGACCCGAGAGACGTATGAGGAAGTGGCCCCGTCCGGCGCAGCCTAGGGTCAACGCGCGTAGCGCGACAGGGGGTTCTTGGTTACATCCTGGTTTCCCTTTACCCTCCGCTTGCCCTCCGGTTTGCCATTTCGGACCGTAGCTTTCCGCCTTTCCTCTTGCCGCCACTTTGTGCGGCCCGCCCCTTACCCTCGTACGCATGACCAGCGACGACACCGCACGGATCCCCGGCTCCCGATCGATCGAGACCCACTCCGAGCTCACCCCCGAACAGACCGAGGCCGTCCTCGACCTGCTCACGGAGGCCGCCCGGGCGGACGGCCAGCAGGCGGTGTCCGAACAGGGCCGGCTCCAACTGCGCGGAGGCGCCCGCGAAGGGGTCTCCCATCTGGTCCTCACCGTGGGCGACACGCTCGTCGGCTACGCCCAGCTGGAGGACACCGACCCGGTCGAGGCCCCCGCCGCCGAGTTGGTCGTCCACCCCTCCCACCGTGGCCACGGGCACGGCCGGGCGCTCGGCTCCGCCCTGCTCGCCGCCTCCGGCAAACGGCTTCGGGTCTGGGCCCACGGTGGCCACGCCGCCGCCCGGCACCTCGCCCAGGTCCTGGGGCTGAGCCTGTTCCGCGAACTGCGGCAGATGCGGCGGCCGTTGACCGACCTGGAACTGCCCCAGCCGGTGCTGCCCGCGGGCGTGACAGTCCGTGCCTTCGTCCCCGGGCAGGACGACTCCGCCTGGCTCGCCGTCAACTCCGCCTCCTTCGCCCACCATCCCGAGCAGGGCTCTCTCACCCAGCGCGACCTCGACGACCGCAAGTCCGAGCCCTGGTTCGACCCCGCCGGCTTCTTCCTCGCCTTCCACGGCGAGCGACTCGTCGGCTTCCACTGGACGAAGGTCCATGCCGCGGAGCGGCTCGGCGAGGTGTACGTCCTCGGCGTCGCCCCCGGTGCGCAGGGGGGTGGGCTCGGCAAGGCCCTCACCACGATCGGCCTTCGGCATCTCGCGGCGCAGGGGTTGCCTACGGCGATGCTGTATGTCGATGCCGACAACAAGGCGGCGGTGTCGGTGTACGAGCGGCTGGGCTTCGTCACCCACGAGACGGACCTCATGTACCGGACGGAGACGTGAGGTGAGGTGAGGCTGCAGGTGAGGCTGCTTGTCGGGTGGGCGGTGTCGAGGTCGCCGTCCCTGGGGGCTGCCGCCCCCGGACCCCCGCTTCGGCCCTGAACGAGCCTTGTCCTCAGGCTCCCCCGGAGAGGGAACCCCCAGACGGGCCGGCTTTCCGCTGCCTCCGTCTCAGAGGCTCCGGAGTCCACAGCACGCTCAGCGTCGCCGTCGCTCCCAGCAGCAGCGCCCATCTCACCTGCGTCGCCGCCCAGTAGGGGTCCTGGGGCGTTCCCAGCAGGCCCCAGCGGTTCGGGATCAGTACCGCCAGCGCGGCCGCGACGCCGAGCCAGATCGCCGTGGGTCTGCCTGCTTCCGCCGTGTCCGTGAAGCGGATCGCGGCCGTGGCCAGGGCCAGGGCGCCGACGGCCATCGCCGCGGCCTCCAGCGTGGCCGGGCCCGGTGCCGGGCGGGTCGGGGCGGGCAGGAGGAGCAGGGCGGCCGTCCACCACAGGGCCGCGAGGGGGGCTGCGAGGGCCAGGCGCAGGGCGGCTCGCGGGGCTCGGCCCAGGGGCGTGGCCGCGGTCGTGTTCCGGGCCGGGTCGTCCAGGAGGAAGGCGAGGCCCAGTGCGCCGCTGAGGGCCGTGAGGCGCAGGACAAACCGCCCCAGGTCGGCGTCCGGCGCGTGGTCCGACAGCCGTGTCGTGCCCGCCAGCAGCAGGCCCAGCCCGCCGGCCGTGGACAGCGCCCGCCAGGGGAGACTGCGCCACACCGGCTGCACCAGGGAGCGGAGCAGCGCTCCCGAGGCTGCCTGCGAGCCCCACCGGCCTCCTGCTCGGACTCTTCCTACTCCGATGCGTCGCACTCTTCCGCCTCCTTCGGTACCGGGACCCCCAGCAGCTTCGCCGCCTGGGCCGTCGTGGTCGCCTTGGATGTCAGTTCCGCCCAGTGCGCCTTGACGCGGGCCGTCACCTCGGCGCGGGGGCGGGCCAGGAGTTCCCGGACGACCGTCGTCTGGTTCGCCGTCATGCTCAGCGGGTTCGTCGGGGTCAGGGCCAGACCGGAGCCCTCGGTGCTGTCGTCCAGGCGGACGTTCTGGAACGTCTCCGACGGTGTGGGGTCGCTGCCCAGGGCCAGCCACATGATGGTCACCGGTCGGGCGTCGCGGCACATCTCCTGCTCCGTCGCGTTCTCCGTGCCCGCCACGAGGACCGTGGCGACGCCGACCGCGAACTCCGGGACGCGGTTGCCGCCCCAGCGGGTGCCGACCGTCACTTCGTCGGGCGTGGTGGAGGCGTCCAGGGCGGCGTCGACCTCCACTCCCCCGCTGACGTCGATGCGCTGGCGGACCGTCAGGGCGGCCTGCGCGGCCGTGCCTCCCGCCAGCGACCGGACGCGGTCGGCCACCCCGGCCCAGTCCGACCGCACGCCGCTCCACTCGGGGAACGAGCAGTACGTCGAGCCGTCGTACGTCGAGCACGACTGGACCTTCTGGGGGGATTCGGACGCTGTCCTGCGCGCCGCTTCCAGGGCCGCCGTGTCGCGCGGGATCTGACCGATCGCACCGACCGCGGTGACCGCGAGGGCGAGGGCGGTCGCCGCCTTGACGGCTCGGGTGCGGCCGCCGCTCACCAGCAGGGCCACGCAGGCCAGCAGGGCGCACAGGGCCGCCAGGTAGACCGCGTGCCAGTCCGCGGGGCGTCCGAGCAGGTCGGCGGGGACCGGGTCGCCGCCGGAGTCGGTGGTGAAGAGGATCGGGGCGAGCCAGGCCGCCCACTTGCCCGCGTCCATGGCCGCGGAGGCGATGACGACGAGCATGTAGAAGGCGATGGCGAACAGTATGGGAACGAAGGGGGAGGGCAGCAGACGGGCCAGCAGCACTCCCAGGACGCCGGCCAGCAGGACGCTCAGGGGTGCGACGGCCAGTTCCCCCAACGAGCCGTGCCCGATCGCGCCGGGCTTCAGCGCCTCCCGGGTGTACTCGGCCGCCACGACGAGCGCGGTGAGCGCCACGCACGGGACCACGGACAGCACATGGGCGAGGGTGCGCCGCCACGGTTCCATGGCCAGCACGGCGAACTGCTCCACCGTGCCCCGCTTCCGCGAGCGCAGCGCGGCCGAGTTGGTGCAGATGAGGACGGCGATGGCGAACAGCAGGGGGGCGATCTGGGTGCGGCGGTCGACCGTGTTGAGGACGGGGTAGTCGTCCATGCCGTCGTTGCTCATCAGCCGCAGGGCGACGAAGCCCACGTAGAGGGCGAAGTTGAGCAGTATCGGGATCTGCAGGAACAGCTCCCGGGCCTCGAAGCGGACGAGGGCGAGGACGGCCCCGCCGCGGCGACCCTCGGGAGGGCGCGGCTCGGCGAGCGTGGGAACCGGTTCCGGGCGCGCCGGGGTCGCGATGCTCATGCCGTCACCTCCGCGCTCTCTCCGTCGAGGGCGAGCAGATAGCCGTCCTCCAGGGTGGGTTCCAGGAGATCGGCGCCGGTCGGCGGGTCGCCGATGTTGCGGAAGGCGCCGGTGCCGGTGCGCCAGCCGGCCAGGGCCTTCGGATCGCGTTCCGTGCTGCTCCAGACCCGGCCGGCCGCGCGGGCGGTCAGCTCGGCCGGGGTGCCCTCGAAGCGGATACGGCCGTGGGCCAGGACCACGACCCGGTGGCAGAGCATCGCCACGTCCTCCGTCTGGTGCGTGGACAGCAGCACCGTGCGGCCCTCGCCCGCCTGGGCGATCAACTCGCGGAAGCGCATGCGCTGTTCGGGGTCGAGGCCGACGGTCGGCTCGTCCAGCACGAGGAAGCCGGGGTCGCCGACGAGCGCGGCGGCCAGCGCGACGCGCTGCCGCATGCCGCCGGACAGCCGCTTGATGCGCTTGCCGCGCACCTCCGAGAGGTCGACGGCATCCAGCACGCGCCGCACCTCGCGCAGCCGGGCCCCGCGGTCGGTCAGCTCCTTCAGGATCGCCACGTAGTCGACGAACTCGAAGGCCGTGAAGTCCGGATGGAACCCGGGGGTCTGGGGCAGATAGCCGAGCGTGCGGCGCAGCGCGAGGCGGCCGGCCGCGGTGCCGGGGTCGTGGCCGAGGGCCGTGAACCCCCCGCCGTCGGGCGGCACGGCCGTGGCCAGCACCCGCAGCAGGGTGGTCTTGCCCGCGCCGTTGGGTCCGAGCAGTCCGGTGACCCCACGGCTCAGCCGCAGCGAGACCCCGTCGAGAGCGCGGGTCCCGCCGAAGCGCAGGGAGAGGTCGGTGGCCGTCAGCGTGGCGGGACCGGGGCCGGGGCCGTTGTTCGTTGCGGTGGTCATGTGGGGCTCCTGGGAGTCCGAGTCCGGTCGGCGAGCGGGGGCAGGGGCGGAGGCGAGGTCGGGGCGCCGTGTCATGTCGTGCCGCCGCCCGGGAAACCGGCCATGGGGCGGGCGTCGAAACGGTCCCGGGCCTGGTAGAGGAGCAGCGCGGCGAGGGCCGCCACCGCCGCCGCGGCCGACTGGCCTGCCGTGGTGAAGGGGGCGAGCGTGTCGTGCGCGGGCGTCTGCACCTTGGCCACCACCAGCAGCGTGAGCCACGCGCCGCCGACGAGGACGGGTGCGACGACCGGCCCGAACCGGGCGGTCAGCGCGAGCCCCGTCCCGGTGAGGGCGAGCGCGGGCAGCAGCCAGGTCAGGGCCAGCAGCCCGTACCCCGGAAGGGCCAGCGTCGCCAGGCCGTTGAAGGCCAGGCCCGCGGTGAGCACCGCCACCGTACGGATCATCAGCAGCCGGAAGCCGTGCAGCGGGGCGACGACGGCCATCTCGTACGTCGGGTCCAGGGACGGGCCGTAGGACAGGGCGACCCCGGCGAGCGGGAGCAGCGGGGCGAGTGCGAGGAACAGGGCCGGCTGGTCGGCCATGCGTACTGCCAGCACGGTCATGACCAGCAGGAACAGCACCGACAGGAGCCAGGATCTGCGCAGCACCGGCGTCGCCGCGAGGAGCCGCGCGGTGTGGTCCGCCACGCCGAGGCGCACCAGCAGCCGTTCCAGGAGGGCCGGCCGCGGCGCGTCCAGCTCCGCGTCCAGCCGCTCCCAGGCGTCGTCCAGCGCGATCGGATCGGTGGCCCCGGCGAGCCGCTCCCGGCACTGTGCGCAGCCGGTGAGGTGGGTGTCGGCGGACCACAGCAGGGGCGGCGCCAACTCGCCGTGCGCGTAGGCGCGCAGGTCTTCTTCAGCCACGTGCCAGGTCATGCCAGGTCCTCCTTCGACTGCTCGTCCGACCGCTCGTCGCCCAGGCGGGCGCGCAGGCCCACCCCGCACACGTACCGCCTCATGCCAGCGCCTCCCGCAGTTGCTTGCGGGCGCGCAGGGCCCGCGTCTTGACGGTGCCGGGCGGGATGCCGAGCAGTACGGCCGCCTCCCGGGTGGTGAGCCCGTCGATGACGGTCGCCTGCAGGACGGCCCGCAGCTCCGGCGAGAGCCGGGTGAGGGCCCCGGCGAGGTCTCCGTGCTCCACCCCCGCGAGCACGCGCTCCTCCGCCGATGCCTCGTCCCGGTGGCGCAGGCGAGACAGCGTCTGGCGCAGCCGGCCGCGCGCGCCGTCGCCGCGCACGGCGTCGACCAGACGGCGCGCGGCGATGCGCCACAGCCAGCCGGCCGCGTCGGAGTAGCCCTCGTCGCGGTAGCGGGCGGTGCCCCGCCACACCGCGAGGAACGTCTCCTGTACGACGTCGTCGACTATCCCGGCGTCGGCGCAGCGGCCGCGCATGCGCGCGGTCAACCACGGGGCGTACCGCCGGTACAGCTCCTCGAAGGCGTGACGGTCCCGGTCCGCTGCGATGGCCCGCAGCAGCTCCCCGTCGCTTCTCGTTTCGCTCACATCCCCTCATCGGACCGGACCCGCCGATCGGTTCACGGTTCGGCGCACGATTTTTTCTTGACATGCGCACCGCCCTTGCACCACCCTTTCACTACTCAATTAGTGAAAGGGTGGTTGTCCAGTGGTCGAATACCGCATCGACCGGCACAGCGGCGTCGCCACCTACGTCCAGATCGTCCAGCAGACCAAGCAGGCCCTGCGCCTGGGCATGCTCCAGGCCGGCGACAAGCTCCCCACCGCCCGCGAGGTCGTCGAGGCGACCGCCATCAACCCGAACACCGTGCTGAAGGCGTACCGCGAGCTGGAGCGCGACGGGCTGGTGGAGGCCCGGCGCGGCCTCGGCACCTTCGTGCGGCGCGGGCTGAGCACCGCCCCGGCCGACTCGCCCCTGCGCACGGAACTGGACGGCTGGGCCGTCCGGGCCCAGCAGGCCGGACTGGACCGCGACGACGTGGCCGCGCTCTTCACCGCCGTACTCGACGAACGCTTCGCCGTTGCCACCCCGAACGAGCACCTCCAGGGAGACCCCTCATGACCGACACCGCCATGGCGGCAACCGCGCTCGGCAAGCGTTTCGGCCGGCGCGGTGGCTGGGCGCTGCGCGACTGCACGTTCCGGCTCCCCACCGGGCGCGTCTGTGCCGTCGTCGGCCCCAACGGCGCGGGCAAGTCCACGCTCCTCGCCCTCGCCGCCGGTCTGCTGGCCCCCACCGAGGGCCGGGTCACCGTCCTCGGCACGGATCCGGCGTCCGCACGCGCGCGTGTCGGTTACGTCGCCCAGGACAAGCCCTTGTACCCGCAGCTCACCGTCGCCGAGACGCTCCTCGTGGGCGCCGATCTCAACCCGGGGCGCTGGGACGCCGAGACCGCCGAGGGGATCGTCGCCGCGGGTGATCTCGACCCCGGGAAGAAGATCCGCGCCCTCTCCGGCGGCCAGCGCACCCGGGTCGCGCTCGCCCTGGCCCTGGCCAAGCAGCCCGAACTGCTCCTCCTCGACGAGCCGATGGCCGACCTCGACCCGCTGGCCCGGCACGAGCTGATGGGCTCCCTGATGGCGCAGGCGGCGCAGCACGGCACGACGATCGTCATGTCGTCGCACGTCGTCGCCGAACTGGAGGACTCCTGCGACCACCTGCTGCTGGTCGGCGGCGGCCGGGTGCGCCTCGCCGGTGAGATCGACGACCTGCTCGCCGCCCACGCGCGCGTGAGCACCACCGTCTCCGTGGACGACTCCCCGGCCCAGGCCCCCGAGCTCGCCCCGCACACCGTCGTCGAGTCGCGCGTCACCGGACGTCAGCTCACCGCGCTGGTGCGCCCGGCCGGCCCGCTCGCCGACGACTGGCGGACCTCGACGCCCACCCTGGAGGAGCTCGTCCTCGCCTACCTGCGCAACCCGCAGGCCGCCCCGCTCGCCGCGGCCCAGCCCGAGGAGGCCGCCGTATGACCGCGCTCACCCTCGGCTCGGACCGGACGGCCCCCGCCGCCAAGCGGACCCCCGCACCCGGAACCCACTGGCTCCTCCGCCTGCACCGGCCCGCCTTCCACGGGTGGATCGGCGTCGTCGCCGTCCTCGGCCTCGCCCTCATATGGCTGTGGGGCCCGCTGACCGACTCGGCGATCCAGGGCTGGCGGCAGTACAACGCGTGCGACTACGACGCCGGCCCGTGCGCCTACGACCAGAACGCGATCGTCCGCTACAAGAGCGTGTACATGTACACGACCGGCGCACTGACCGCGCTCCCCTTCGTCGTCGCGGCCTGGGCGGGCGCCTCCCTGTTCGGCCGCGAGCTGGAGCACGGCACCGCGCAGCTCGCCTGGACACAGGGCCTGTCCCCGGTCCGCTGGCTGGCCACCAAGCTCGCCGTCCCCGCCGTCCTGGTCGCCGCGGGCACCGGTCTGCTGGTCACGCTGCACCGCCTGACGTGGTCCGCGGGCGACGGACGTATCGACACCGCCAAGAACTGGCACGACAGCCTGACCCTGCACACCAACGGCCCCACCACGGTCGCCCTCGCCCTGACCGGCCTGACCGCCGGCGCCCTCGCGGGCCTGCTGCTGCGCCGCACGCTGCCCGCGCTGATGCTCGCCCTGGGCTTCGTCGCCGCCCTGCGCGTGCTGGCCGACCTGGCCATGCCCCATCTGTGGCCGACCTTCACCAAGGTCACCAGCCTCGGCGACGCCCACCGGAGCGACGGCATGCAGGTCGACTCGGGTCTGGTCACCTCCTCCGGCGCGCACGTCGCCGACCCCGGCTGCGGACCGGCGTCCTCCTCCGACACCTGCGCCGCCCTCTACAAGAAGCTCGACGCGACCGGCTTCTACTCCTCCTACCACCCCGAGTCCCACTACTGGCCGCTCCAGCTGACCACCACCGCCCTCGTGCTCGCCGTGGCCGCCGCCCTCGCCGTGGCCGCGTTCGTCCTGATCAGGCGCACGACCGCCACCACCCCGCGCGTCGCCCAGGAGGCCGCCGTATGACCGCCGTAGCCCCTGAGAGCACTCCGGACAGCATGCCCGCGCGGGCCGTCCGCGGCGGCGCGGACGGCCGCAGGTCCTGGGGCCTCGCCCGTACCGTGCTGCGGGTGCACCGGGCCGCCCTCACCGTGTGGGCACTCGCCGTCATCGGCCTGAGCGGCTGGCTGGTGTGCGCCACGGAGGTCGGCGCCGCGAGCAAGCGGGCGGCGGTGGAGGCCTGTGACCGGACGGACCAGGACTGGTGCGACACGACGATGGGCTGGACCGGCTACGGCCCGTCGGTCGAGTGGATCGGCCTGCTCACCGGCTATCTCTTCCTCGCCGTCGCCGCCTTCGCGGGCAGCGCCCTCATCGGCCGGGAACTGGAGAGCGGCACCGCGCGCCTCGCCTGGACCCAGGGCGTCTCGCCCACCCGTTGGCTGGCCGCCAAGCTCGCCGTCCCCGCCCTCGCGGTGACCGTCGGCGCCACCGCCCTGGTCCTCGTGTACCGCTGGGCCTGGGCCGCCGACCAGGACCCGCTGAGCAACGGCTGGAAGGCCGGCAGCGCCTTCCTCGCCCGCGGCCCGGCCACCGTCGCGTACGCCCTCTGCGCCCTCGCCGTCGGAACCCTGATCGCGCTCCTGCTGCGCCGTACCCTGCCCGCCCTCGCCGTCTCCGTGGCCACGACCGGGCTGCTCGGCTACGTGGTGGCGCAGTTCCGGGACTCCTTCTGGCCCGCGCTGACCATCACCTCGACCACCCAGGACGTCGAGTATCCGGACAGCGCGTGGGAGCTGGAGAACGGCGCCGTCATCCACGGCCGACGCGACCCGGACTTCGACATCTGGCAATGCGACGGCACGGTCGCCGAGGGCCGTCGCTGCCTCGACGACCTGGGCTTCTCCGGGACCTATCTCACCTACCACCCGGAGTCCCACTACTGGCCGCTCCAGCTCGTGGAGAGCGGCGTCGTCCTCGCGGTGGCGGCCGCCGCGACCACGGCCGCCTTCCTGCTGCTGCGCCGCCGCACGGCCTGAAACCGCCGATCCCGGCCGATCACCGCCGATCCCGGGCGGACCCCGGGGCGTGCACGTCCCTCCACGGGGGGAAGGACGTACACGCCCCGCGCGCGTGTCGCCCCCACCGGGGCATCCTCCGACCCCCGCGAGCCGCCCCGCGATATCCCGCACGCCATGTCGCCGTAACCGTTGGTTCAGACGACCTTGCGAGGCTCGGCGAATGAAGCCCGCCGTGCCCGAGCCTTCGCCGCCTCCCGAGGGAAATCAGCCCCAGGGAAGCACCGCCGCGATCCCGCCCGCACGTTCCGACGCGCCTGTATCACTGTTGGCGCGGAAGAATGGGTACATGAGCCAGCAAGAGACCCAGGCCGAGATCCAGCACGCGCAGCCCTCCGTGGGCTCCATAGCCGCGCACCGCCCGCACACAGTGGCTGCCGTGGTCTCCGATCTGGAGCCCGACATCGACGCCGACCTCGACACCTACGAAGAGGCGCCGTACGACGGCCCCCAGCTTCCGCAGGGCCGTTTCCTGGACCGGGAGCGCAGCTGGCTCGCGTTCAACGAGCGCGTCCTGGAACTCGCCGAGGACCCGAACACCCCGCTCCTCGAACGGGCCAACTTCCTCGCCATCTTCGCCAGCAACCTGGACGAGTTCTTCATGGTCCGGGTGGCCGGCCTGAAGCGCCGGATCGCCACCGGGGTCGCCACCCGTTCGGCCTCCGGTCTCCAGCCGCGCGAGGTGCTCGAGATGATCTGGGCGCGCTCGCGCGAGCTCATGGCCCGGCACGCCGCGACCTACCACGAGGACATCGCCCCCGCCCTCGCGGAGGAGGGCATCCACCTGGTCCGCTGGAGCGAACTTGCGGAGAAGGAGCAGGCCCGCCTCTTCACGCTGTTCCGGCACCAGATCTTCCCGGTCCTCACCCCGCTCGCCGTCGACCCCGCGCACCCCTTCCCGTACATCTCGGGTCTCTCGCTGAACCTCGCAGTCGTCGTGCGCAACCCGGTCAGCGGCAACAAGCACTTCGCGCGCGTCAAGGTGCCGCCCCTGCTGTCCCGCTTCCTGGAGAGCAGCCCGGGCCGCTACGTCCCCATCGAGGACGTCATCGGCGCGCACCTGGAGGAGCTGTTCCCGGGCATGGAGGTGCTGGAGCACCACGCCTTCCGGCTCACCCGCAACGAGGACCTGGAGGTCGAGGAGGACGACGCCGAGAACCTCCTGCAGGCCCTGGAGAAGGAGCTCATGCGGCGCCGCTTCGGGCCGCCGGTGCGCCTGGAGGTCGAGGAGTCCATCGACCGCGAGGTGCTCGACCTCCTCGTCCGCGAGCTGAAGATCTCCGAGGCGGAGGTCTACCCGCTGCCCGGCCCGCTCGACCTCACCGGTCTCTTCCGCATCCACGGTCTCGACCGCCCCGAGCTGAAGTACAAGAAGTTCATCGCCGGCACGCACCGCGACCTCGCCGAGGTGGAGTCCGCCTCCGCCCCCGACATCTTCGGCGCGCTGCGCAACCGCGATGTGCTGCTGCACCACCCGTACGACAGCTTCTCCACCTCCGTCCAGGCGTTCCTGGAGCAGGCGGCCGCCGACCCGGACGTCCTCGCCATCAAGCAGACCCTGTACCGGACCTCGGGCGACTCCCCGATAGTCGACGCGCTCATCGAGGCCGCCGAGTCCGGCAAGCAGGTCCTCGTCCTGGTCGAGATCAAGGCCCGGTTCGACGAGCACGCCAACATCAAGTGGGCGCGCAAGCTGGAGGAGGCCGGCTGTCACGTCGTCTACGGCCTCGTCGGTCTGAAGACCCACTGCAAGCTGTCGCTGGTGGTCCGCCAGGAGGGCGAGACGCTGCGGCGCTACTGCCACGTCGGGACCGGCAACTACCACCCGAAGACGGCCCGGCTCTACGAGGACCTCGGCGTGCTGACCGCCGACCCGCAGGTCGGCGCGGACCTCTCCGACCTCTTCAACCGGCTCTCCGGCTACTCCCGCCGCGAGACCTACCGCCGTCTCCTCGTCGCCCCCAAGTCCCTGCGTGACGGCCTGATCTCACGCATCGACAAGGAGATCCAGCACCACCGCGCGGGACGGCCCGCGCACGTCCGCATCAAGGTCAACTCGATAGTCGACGAAGCCCTCATCGACTCGCTCTACCGCGCGTCCCAGGCGGGCGTGCCGGTCGACGTGTGGGTGCGCGGCATCTGCGCGGTGCGCCCGGGCGTGCCGGGCCTCTCGGACAACATCCGGGTCCGCTCCATCCTCGGCCGCTTCCTCGAGCACTCCCGTGTCTTCGGCTTCGGCAACGGCGGGGAGCCCGAGGTGTGGATCGGCAGCGCCGACATGATGCACCGCAACCTCGACCGCCGTATCGAGGCCCTGGTCAGGGTCACGGACACGGCCCACCGGGCGTCCCTGAACCGGATGCTGGAGACCGGCATGTCCGACTCCACCTCCTCCTGGCACCTCGGCCCGGACGGCGAGTGGATCCGGCACGCGACCGATGCGGACGGCGCGCCCCTGCGCAACATCCAGGAGATGTTCATAGACGCCCGGAGGCGCCGGCGTGGCACAGCGACACCATGACCTGACGGACCCCGCGGCGGAGGCCGCGACCGGGCCCGCGACGACGGGGGACGCCCTGGCGGGCTACCTCCGCGCCCAGGCCACGGAGTTCCTCCGCGCATTGCGCCTGCACCGGGAGACGGGCGGCGCCACGTCGAACGGCTCGTCGGGCGGCTCGTCGAACGGCGTCGAGGCGGACCGGGACGACGCGGCGCGCGCCCTGCGCCGCTCGGCCCGCCGCATCAGCGGCAGCCTGCACACCTTCCGGCCCCTCCTCGACCACGAGTGGTCGGAGGGGATCCGCCCCGAACTGGCCTGGCTGTCGGGCACGCTGGCCCTGGAGCACGCGTACGGGGCCCGGCTGGAGCGGCTGCTGCTGGCGCTGAACCGGCTGTCGGGCTCCACACCGGTGCCGCCCCAGGCCCAGGCGACGGGCCCGGGCCGCACCGCCTCGGGCGGAAACCGGGCCGCCGCCGCGCACCCGGCGACCCCGGACCGCGGCAACCTCACCGTGGGCGCGGCGAAGGCCGGCGCCCTCCTGGACCGTCAGCTCACCCTCGCCCGCACCCGGGCCCACTCCACCGCCCTCCAGGCCCTCGGCTCCTCCCGCTTCCACGCCGTCGCGGACAAGGTCGCCGTCCTGGCCAGCGAGGTGCCGCTGACCCCGGCCGCCGCGGCCACCGACCTGTGCCCGCTGGCCGCGGCGGCCGAGGAGCGCCTCGTCGACGCGGTCGGCGCGCTCCCGCTGAGCACCGCGGGCAACCCGTACAACGCGCAGGCCCTGATCCACGGCCTCTCCCCGGACCCGGCCCCGCACCCGCAGGACGCGCCCTGGCACCAGGCCCGGCTCCTGCTGCGCCTGCACCGGTACGCGTGCGAGGTCGTGCACGGCCGCAGCACCCCCCTGGACGTCCGGCTGCTCACCGCGGGCCACGCCCTCGACCGGCACCGGGACGCCTCGGAGGCGGCGTCGGCCGCGGCGCAGGCGGCCCGCACCCCCCGGATCGCTCCCGCGACGGCGTACGCGCTCGGCGTGCTGCACGCGGACCAGCGGCACGAGGTGGAGGCGGCCCGGTACACGTTCCAGCGTTCGTGGCAGAAACAGCCCATCGGCGCCCCCTGACCTCCGCACGGCGCACCCTGACCGCACGGCGCACCCTGAACAGACGGCGCACCCTGAACAGACAGGCGGTGAGAACCAGGTGAGCACGGCGAACACCCCCGACCGCCCTACCGGCGCCCCCGACCGCCCCGCCGGCACCCCCGAGCAGTCCACCGGCCCCGACGGCCCCGCCGGCCCCGACGGCCCCGCCGGCTCCGACGACTCCGTCGTCCAGGCAGCCGGTTGCGTCCTGTGGCGGCGGTCCCCGGCGGCGGCGGGCGGGCTGGAGATCTGCCTCGTCCACCGCCCCAAGTACGACGACTGGTCGCACCCCAAGGGCAAGCTGAAACGCGGCGAGGACCCGCTCGCGGGCGCGCTGCGCGAGGTGGAGGAGGAGACTGGCCACCGGGCCGTGCCCGGCACCCGGCTCCCCACCGTCGAGTACGAGGCGAACGGCCGCCCGAAGCTGGTCCGCTACTGGGCGGCGGAGGCCGTCTCCGGCCTGTTCGTCCCCAACCACGAGGTGGACAGGCTGCTCTGGCTCGCTCCGCCGGCTGCCCGCGACCGGCTCACCCAGCCGAGGGACCGCACACTCGTGGACGCCCTGCTGCACGTCCTGCACCTGGCATAACGGGTGGGGGAACAGGGTGGGCCGCCGGAATCGCCCCGTGTCCTCGACGTGAGCGTTCCGTGACCTAACCGCACCGTCCCCAGGGGTTCACCCGCCGTTCACTCGCGCCCGTAAGCGCCTTCACCTGATCTGCCTAATTTCGGCCTTACGCGGTGCGGCACGCGAACCGAAAGGGCACGCCGGACCGACCAGACTTCGCACACTCCGCACGCCGCCGGAATTCAGGACGGCGGCTCCTGGAAGGATCTTCCTCAAGTGAAGCTTCAGCGCATGAACCGGCGGGCTCTCTCCCTCGGTGCTCTCGCCGTCTCCGGCGCCCTGGCCCTCACGGCGTGCGGCTCCGACGACACCGGCTCCAGCAGCGGCAGCAGCTCGTCCGCCACCGCGGCCGCCGGGTCCATCAAGTGTGACGACGCCAAGGGCCAGCTCCTCGCCGACGGCTCCTCCGCGCAGAAGAACGCGATCGACGCCTGGGTCAAGAACTTCACCCAGGCCTGCTCCGGCGTCCAGGTCAACTACAAGGGCTCCGGCTCCGGCGCCGGTGTCACCGCGTTCACGCAGGGCACGGTCGCCTTCGCCGGCTCCGACTCCGCGCTGAAGCCGGAGCAGGTCACCGCCTCCAAGTCGGTCTGCTCCGGCGGCCAGGGCATCGACCTGCCGATGGTGGCCGGCCCGATCGCCGTCGCCTACAACGTCTCGGGCGTCGACAACCTGACGCTGGACGCCGCCACGATCGCCAAGATCTTCGACGGCAAGATCACCAACTGGAACGACGCCGCGATCAAGGCCCTGAACCCCGACGCGACGCTGCCCGACCTGAAGATCCAGCCGTACCACCGCTCGGACGAGTCGGGTACGACGGACAACTTCACCAAGTACCTGATCGCCGCCAGCCCGGACAACTGGAAGTACTCCGGCGGCAAGGCCTGGCAGGCCAAGGGCGGCCAGGCCGCGGCCGGCTCCTCCGGTGTCGCCCAGGGCGTCAAGCAGACCAACGGCGCGATCGGCTACATGGAGCTGTCGTACGCGAAGGACGGCCTCGGCACCGTCGCCGTCGACACGGGCGCCTCGGCCCCGGTCAAGCCCTCCTCCGACGGCGCCACCAAGGCCGTGGCCGCCGCGCAGGTCGTCGGCACCGGCAGCGACCTGTCGCTGAAGCTGGACTACAACACCAAGGCCGAGGGCGCCTACCCGCTGACCCTGGTCACGTACGAGATCGCCTGCGACAAGGGCAACAAGGCCGCGACCCTGCCCGCCACCAAGGCCTTCCTCCGCTACATCGCCAGCACGGAGGGCCAGGGCATCCTCTCGGGCATCGACTACGCGCCGATCCCCGACGCCATCATCTCCAAGGTCCGCACCACCATCGAGGGCCTGAGCTGATCTCAGCGGTGCGGTCCGGCTCCGGGGAACCCGGTCCGGACCGCACCCGTCCGGTGCACCGCCGCCAGGGGCCGCCCGCAGTCCGGCCCCACCCGAGCCGCCCACAACCCGCAGGCGGCTCCGCAGACCGGAGACCCCTATGGACATATCGACACAGAAGTCAGACACGGACGGCACCCCTCCCCCCACCGAGATCCGCTCGGCCGAGCAGAAGGCCGCCACCCGCGGCGCCACCCGACCCGGCGACCGCGTCTTCCTCGCGCTCTCCCGCGGCTCGGGCATCTTCCTGTTGGTGATCATGGCCGCGATCGCGGTCTTCCTCACCTACCGCGCCTCGCTCGCGATCAGCAAGGACGACGCCAACTTCCTCACCGCCTTCGAGTGGAACACCGGCCTCGTCCCGCCGAAGTTCGGCATCGCCGTCCTGGCCTTCGGCACAGTGGTCTCGTCGATCATCGCCATGGCCATCGCGGTCCCGATCGCCGTCTCGATCGCCCTCTTCATCACGCACTACGCCCCGCGTCGCCTGAGCGGCCCCGTCGCGTACGTGATCGACCTGCTCGCCGCCGTGCCGTCCATCGTGTACGGCCTCTGGGGCGCACTGGTCCTCGTACCGCACATGGACGGCCTGTTCGGCTGGCTGAACAACTACTTCGGCTGGACCGGGATCTTCTCCTGGGACGAGGGCGCCCCGCGCTCGATGCTCACGGTGGGCATCCTGCTGGCGATCATGATCCTGCCGGTCATCACCAACGTGAGCCGCGAGGTCTTCCGCCAGGTCCCGCAGATGCACGAGGAGGCGGCCCTGGCGCTGGGCGCCACCCGCTGGGAGGTCATCCGCATGTCGGTGCTCCCCTTCGGCCGCTCCGGTGTGATCTCCGCCTCGATGCTCGGCCTCGGCCGCGCCCTCGGCGAGACGATGGCGGTGGCCACCGTGCTCTCCCCCGACTTCGACATCCACGCCAGCCTCCTCAACCCCGGCGGCGGCACCTTCGCCCAGAACATCGCCAGCAAGTTCAACGAGGCGACGGAGTTCGGCCGTGACGCGCTCATCGCCTCCGGTCTGGTCCTGTTCGTCATCACCCTGCTGGTGAACGGCGCGGCACGATGGATCATCTCCCGCCGCAGTGAGTACTCGGGGGCCAACGCATGAGCCACGCAAGCGCAGTAGCCGACAAGACCCCCAGCACCCTGCGGGGAGCCAGCCTCCCGAGCTGGTCCCCCTACGCCATCGCGGCCGGTTCGCTCGCCCTCGCGGTCGTCATCGGCCTGGCCGGCGGCCTGGACAGCGAGGTCCAGTGGGGCCTGATCGCCGGTCTCCTCTTCCTCGTCGGCACCTACGGCATCGCCGCGAAGGTGGAGGGCCGCCGCCAGGCGAAGGACCGCATCGCGACGAACCTGGTCTGGATGGCGTTCCTGCTCGCCGTCGTCCCGCTGGTCTCCCTCCTCTGGACGACGATCCAGCGCGGCGTGAAGGTCCTGGACGTCTACTTCCTCACCCACTCCATGGGCGTGGTGGCGGACAGCGAGCCCGGCGGCGGCATCTACCACGCGATCCTCGGCAGCCTGGAGCAGGTCGGCCTGGCCACCGCGATCGGCGCCCCGATCGGCATCCTGACGGCGATCTACCTGGTCGAGTACGGCCGCGGCAGCCTGGCCAAGGCGGTCACGTTCTTCGTGGACGTCATGACCGGCATCCCCTCCATCGTGGCAGGCCTCTTCATCCTGAGCCTGATGCTGATGCTGGACATGGAGCCCTTCGGCTTCGCGGGCTCCCTCGCCCTGGCGATCCTGATGATGCCGGTCGTCGTACGCTCGACTGAAGAGATGCTGAAGCTCGTCCCGAACGAGTTGCGCGAAGCGTCGCTCGCCCTGGGCGTGCCGAAGTGGCGGACGATCCTGAAGGTGGTGGTCCCGACGTCGATCGGCGGCATCATCACGGGCGTCATGCTGGCGATCGCCCGCATCGCCGGCGAAACGGCCCCGGTGCTGCTGTTGGTCTTCGGGAACCCGTTCATCAACGCGAACCCCTTCGAGGGTGCGCAGGCCTCGCTCCCGCTGTACATCTACCAGCAGTACGCGCAGAGCGCGGGATCGACGGCGGCCTACGACCGTGCCTGGGCCGCATCGCTCACGCTGATCGCCTTCGTGATGATCCTGAACCTGGTGGCCCGTGGCATCGCCCGCTGGAAGGCCCCGAAGACCGGTCGCTGACGCGGCCACACAGCGACTGATCTGATCTGACCGGGAAGTGAAGTAGAAAAAATGGCCAAGCGAATCGACGTAAGCGGTCTGACCGCCTACTACGGGTCCCACAAGGCGATCGAAGACATCTCGATGACGGTCGAGCCCCGCTCGGTGACGGCCTTCATCGGCCCCTCCGGCTGCGGCAAGTCGACGTTCCTGCGCACGCTGAACCGCATGCACGAGGTGACGTCCGGCGGCCGCGTCGAGGGCAAGGTCCTCCTGGACGACGAGGACCTGTACGGCGCGGGCATCGACCCGGTGTCGGTCCGCCGCGAGGTCGGCATGGTCTTCCAGCGCCCGAACCCGTTCCCCACGATGTCGATCTTCGACAACGTGGCGGCGGGCCTGCGTCTGAACGGCGGCTACAAGAAGTCGGAACTGGCGGACGTCGTCGAGAAGTCCCTCAAGGGCGCGAACCTCTGGAACGAGGTCAAGGACCGTCTGAACAAGCCCGGCTCGGGCCTTTCGGGCGGCCAGCAGCAGCGCCTGTGCATCGCACGAGCGATCGCGGTCGAACCGAAGGTCCTGTTGATGGACGAGCCCTGCTCGGCCCTCGACCCCATCTCCACCCTTGCGATCGAGGACCTGATCGGCGAGTTGAAGGAACGGTTCACGATCGTCATCGTGACGCACAACATGCAGCAGGCGGCGCGCGTCTCCGACCGCACGGCCTTCTTCAACCTCTCCGCCGTCGGCCAGCCCGGCAAGCTGATCGAGATCGACGACACGGAACGCATCTTCTCCAACCCGTCGGTCCAGGCCACCGAGGACTACATCTCGGGCCGCTTCGGCTAAACCGCCACCCCGCCCCAAGTCCCCTCGCGGTGCTGCATGGCGGTGCCACCGCGAGGACACAAAGAGCCCGCCCCCCCGACAGGGGGGCGGGCTCACTGTTACCTCCGACGGTCGGACGGAGGACGGGGGACGGGGGACGGGGGAGGTTGGCCGGATGCCCGGGGGCGGGGAGGGGCGGGGAGGAGCGAGGCCGGAGCCCCTGACCAGCCCAGGACAAGGGACACCCTCCCAACCCACCAAGCCGGGGACGGGCAGGGGGCGAAGCCCCGGCAGAGGGTGCCCTCCCGGCTCACCGACTCGGACAGACAGGCGGGCGAACACCCAGGGGTACAGGGGACGAAGCCCCCGCCGGGTTCGGGGCGAAACCCCGAGAGAGGACACCCTCCCAGCCCACCCAGTCGGGCGGGCGGGCGAACACCCAGGGGTACAGGGGACGAAGCCCCCGCCAGGGTTCGGGGCGAAACCCCGAGAGAGGGCACCCTCTCGACCCACCGAGTCGGGTGGGTGGGCGGGCGGACGGGGGTGCAGGGGGCGGAGCCCCCGGCCGCCCCGGGACGGGACCTCTCGGCCTACCGCGTCGGGCGGGTGGGTGGGCAGGCTCCCCCTACAGGAACGCCAGGTTCACAACCCAGAACGCACAAGCCGCAACCGCCCCCGCCGCCGGCATCGTGATGAACCACCCAAGGACAATGTTCTTGGCGACTCCCCACCGCACGGCATTGACCCGCTTCGTCGCCCCCACCCCCATGATCGCCGAAGTGATCACATGCGTAGTGGAGATCGGCGCCTTGAACAGAAACGCGGTGGTGAACATGATCGACGCCCCCGTCGTCTCCGCCGCGAACCCCTGCGGCGGATCAAGCTCGATGATCTTCCGTCCAAGCGTCCGCATGATGCGCCACCCACCCGCATACGTCCCCAGCGACAGCATCACCGCACAAGCTACCTTCACCCACACCGGAATCGGATCATCGGGCCCCTGCACATCGCCGATGACCAACGCCATCACCACGATGCCCATCGTCTTCTGCGCGTCCTGCAGACCATGCCCCAGCGCCATACCCGCGGCGGAAACCGTCTGCGCTATCCGGAAACCCCGCTTGGCCTTGTGCGGATTGGCCCGCCTGAATATCCACAGAATCGCCGTCATCACCAGATAGCCGACGACCAGCCCGACCACCGGCGAGACGAACATCGGAATGACGACCTTGTCGAGCACGCCGGACCAGATGACATCCGTGCCCCCGGCCAGCGCAGCGCCCACCATGCCACCGAACAGCGCGTGCGAAGACGACGAAGGCAACCCGAAGTACCAGGTGACGAGGTTCCAGACGATCGCCCCGATCAACGCGGCGAAGAGGATCCCCATACCCTTGGACCCGTCCGGCGTCTCGATCAGCCCCTTGCTGACCGTATGCGCGACGCCGCTCCCCAGGAACGCACCGGCCAGGTTCATCACCGCGGCCATGGCCAGCGCCGCGCGCGGCGTCAGCGCCCGCGTGGAGACGGACGTCGCAATGGCGTTCGCGGAGTCGTGAAAACCGTTGGTGTAAGTGAATCCGAGCGCGACGCCGATGGTCACGACCAGAGCAAAGGTGTCCATGAAAGGTTCAGGACTCCTTGACCGCGATGGTCTCCACCGTGTTGGCCACGTGCTCGAAGGCGTCGGCGGCCTCCTCCAGCACATCCACGATCTGCTTCAGCTTGAGCACCTCGATGGCGTCGTACTTGCCGTTGAAGAGGTGGGCGAGCAGCTTGCGGTGGATCTGGTCGGCCTGGTTCTCGAGCCGGTTGACCTCGATCCAGTACTCGGTGAGGTTCTCCATGGTCCGCAGGTTCGGCATCGCCTCGGCCGTCAGCTCCGCCGCCCGTGCCAGCACCTCGATCTGCTGCTCGACGCCCTTGGGCAGTTCCTCGACGTTGTAGAGGACGACCAGGTCGACGGCCTCCTCCATGAAGTCCATGATGTCGTCGAGGCAGGACGCGAGGTTGTAGATGTCCTCGCGGTCGAAGGGCGTGATGAACGAGGAGTTCAGCTGATGGAAGATCGCGTGCGTGGCATCGTCACCAGCGTGTTCGGCGGCCCGCATACGCTCTGCGATCTCGGCCCGGGCGGAGGTGTCCGCCCCGAGCAGTTCCATCAGGAGTTTCGAGCCCGTGACGATGTTGTCCGCGGAGGCGGCGAACATGTCATAGAAGCTCGTCTCCCTGGGGGTCAGACGAAATCGCACGTGGGGTCCTCAAGATGCATCGGTTTCGGTCAGGCTGATGCTAGGCGCATCATCCGGCCACGGCTAATGGGCCGTCCCCCAGTGTCGCCCATGAGACAGAGAGACCGGCAGGGGGGCGACCGGCAGCCGGTCGACCGACGTAGTGCCTGCTCGGGCCGTATACCCACGAAACTTCGGTACGATATACCCAGTAGGGGTATATGTCTGGAGCTGGAGCGCTGGAGGACACGATGACGACCACCGAGGCCGGCACGGAAGAGGCCCTCGCCACCCCGGCCCCCGCGACGGGCCAGGTCCACGGCTATCACAAGCAGAAGGCCGAACACCTCAAGCGCCTGCGCCGCATCGAAGGCCAGATCCGCGGCCTGCAACGCATGGTCGACGAGGACACCTACTGCATCGACATACTCACCCAGGTGTCCGCCTCCACCAAGGCCCTTCAGTCGTTCGCCCTGCAGCTCCTGGAGGAACACCTGCGCCACTGCGTCGCCGACGCGGCCCTCAAGGGAGGCGACGAGATCGACGCGAAGGTGGAGGAAGCGACGAAGGCGATCGCCCGCCTACTGCGCACCTGACCCGCCCTCTCCTCCTTCTTCCCGCACCCGCAGCACCTGGTCGATGCTCTCCAGGCTGAGCCGTTCGCCGCCCGCCGCGGAGGCCGCGATGATCAGCTCCCCGCACAGTTCGATCTCCGCGAGGGCCACGTGGTCCTGAACTGCCGTACCGCCGCCCGGAGCCACGCGCATCACCTCGTCTCTGCCGTCACCGACTTCCTAGGGTAGGGAGCGCTATACACCGAGCGCATGGCACGGACGGGCTAGTCCTTGTGCCCACCCTGTGGCCGAAAACAATCGCACAGGAGAGTCGAGGGCAGCTTCACTCCTCGGCGATCCGCCCCGCGTAGATGTCCCCCACCGCGGGCAACCGCACATCGACGGCCGCCCCGAAGTCGTACAACAGGGTCGTCGAGGCCACCGCGACAGCCTCTTTCTGCTGCCCGTTCACGAAACTGAACCGGTGCCGGACCTTGCGGATCCGCCCCTGGTCGTCGAGATAGACGTCGAACGGCACCCGAGCCGTGGCGAACCCTTTCGCTGCCGCCCGCAGCGAGTCCCGTCCGCCCACGGACGCGTCCTCGGCGGCCATCGTCAGATCGGCGGTCCCGCGATAGTGCCGCACCGCCGTCCCGGCCACCTCGGTCCGCCCGACGTACGTCGCCGTGCGCGTCCCGCGCAGCACCTCGGCGGCGGCGAACGGATCGGTGGCCCCGCCGGTCACCAGATTCCCGTCGGACAGGCTCGCAGTCTCCACCCGCACCCATTTGTCGGCCGGCACCCCGGCCCCCCGGTTCTTCATGAACAGGGCTCCGGGCGCGAGGAGTTCGGTGATCGGCCGGTGCTCACTGGCCCCGGACGGATCCTGCGGCAGCAGTACCTTCAGCTCCCCGAGCTGCTTGCGGTAGTCGTAGACGCCCTGGCCGCGGATGGTCACCCGGGTCCCGCCGGTGGCCATCTCCATCGACGTACGGGCCTTCGAGGTGCCCGCTTCGACGAGTGCGTCGGCGGCCCGGTGCAACGTCTCGACGGGATCGACGGCCCGGCCGTCCTCGCCGGCGGCTCCACCGCCGGAGCACCCGGCCGCGCCCGCGCAGACCCCACAGACCCCCGCCACGATCCCCCACAGGACCGCCGCACCCATCTGCCTGCGCTGCCGCTCCGCCATGGTCCCTCTACCCCCAGCCGGTACGTCCGTCACGGGCTCCTCGCCGTTCCGGTAACGACGGCCGAGTGCCCCTCGTCACGCGCGACCGAAAGCGTGCGACCGCCATACGGGTCTTTTGCCGAACGTGGGTAACGTTGTCGGAGTGACACAGCAGGACCGCTCGGCCCACCCCCGCGCCGACGGGGAACACACCACCACGACCGTCGAACAGGGCCGCTTCTGCCTGGCCCGCTGCACCTGCGGCTGGCGCGGCCCGGCCCGCAGAGCGAGAAGCATGGCCAGAACGGACGCGCAACGCCACACAGACAACTGACCCACCGACCGGCCGACCGACCAGCCGACCGACGAGCGGACGTCACTGTTCCGTCACCGCCGCGACCCGCCGGAACCTGTGGTCCCATGCCCCCGTCTCGCTCCATGAAGCAGACGAAGGCAGCAGCAGCCGACAGGCGGCCGAGGGCCAAGGGCCGAGGGAAGGCGCAGAACATGGAACGGCGTACGTTCATCGCAGGCGGCACGGCCGCGGTCGCGGCAGCGGCGACCGCCTGCAAGGCGACCGGCGGCAGCGCGAGCGGCCCCGCCCCGGCGACCGGAACGGGAACGGGAACGGAAACCGGGGCGACGACCCCGCTCACGAGCGCCGGCGTCGCGGCCCCCGCCGACTTGACCGCGCTGGCCCGTGACCTGGACGGCACCCTGGTCCGCCCCGGCGAAGCCTCCTGGACCGCCGCCAGCCGGCTCTACAACACCCGCTTCGACGGCCTCAAGCCGGCCGCGGTGGCCTACGTCGCCCACGCCGACGACATCCGCACCGCCATGGCGTACGCCCGCGCCCACCGGACCAAGGTCGCGATCCGCAACGGCGGCCACTCCTACGGCGGCTGGTCCTCGGGCGACGGCCGCCTGATCATCGACGTCTCCAAGCTGAACCGGGTCCGGGCCGGCGGCGCCTCGGCCGTGGTCGGCGCGGGAGCCAAGCTCATCGACGTCTACCGGACGCTCGCCGCGAAGGGCGTGACGATCCCGGCTGGCTCCTGCCCGACGGTCGGCGTCTCCGGCCTGGTCCTCGGCGGCGGCCACGGCGTGGTCTCCCGCGCCTACGGCCTGACCTGCGACAGCCTCACCCAGGCCACGATCGTCACCGCGGACGGCAAGCAGCTCGTCGCCAACGCCACGACGAACAAAGACCTGTTCTGGGCGCTGCGCGGCGCCGGCAACGGCAACTTCGGCGTCGTCACGGAACTGCAGTTCAAGACCCACCCCGCGCCCCAGGCGGTGACCGGCTACCTCACCTGGCCCTGGGCGAAGGCGGCCGCGGTGGTGAAGGCGTGGCAGGAGTGGGGCCCGTCCCAGCCCGACGAGATCTGGTCCTCCCTGCACGTGGCGAACGCGGCGGGCGGCGCCCCCTCCATCTCGGTCTCCGCGTTCTGCATCGGCACGTACGGCCAGCTCCAGAACGCGGTGGACCGGCTGGCGGACCGGGTGGGGGCCCCGGCGTCGACCGTCTCCCTGCGCCGCCGCACCTACGAGGCGGCGATGGAGGTCTACGCCGGCTGCTCGTCCTTCTCCTCGGACGCCCAGTGTCATCTGCCGGGCTCGACGCCGGGCCGTTCACCGCAGGGCGCGCTGGGCCGGGAGACCTACGCGGCCCGCTCGGACTTCTTCGACGTCTCGCTCTCGACGGCCGGCGTCCAGACCCTCCTGAACCAGCTGAAGTCGGTCCCGGCCGGCTCGGGCAGCATCGCCCTCACGGCGCTGGGGGGCGCGGTGAACCGCGTCTCCCCCACGGCCACGGCGTTCGTCCACCGCCGCTCGCGCATGCTGGCCCAGTACATCGTGTCCTGGCGGGCGGGCACGACGGGCACGGCCGCGCAGTCCTGGCTGAACACCGCCCACAAGGCGATGTCCCCGTACGCCTCGGGCGCGGCCTACCAGAACTACGCGGACCCGACCCTGACGAACTGGCGCAAGGCGTACTACGGCGCCGCGCTCCCCCGCCTGACCCAACTGAAGAAGCAGTACGACCCGACGGGCTTCTTCACCTACCCGCAAGCGCTCTAGGCCCGTACTTCGCAGGTCACCCGATCGTGAAGATCAAGTGGTCGTGGCTGATCGCTCGCCGATCGGAACCGCTACGGCAATAGCGGTCCCGGACCGACCCAGTCGAGATCGGACGCTGAGAGGCCGCTGCGGCGAACCTTTTCGGCGACCTGCGAAGTACGGGTCTAGGGGGCTTCGACTGGCCTGGTACCTGTCCGGCTCTAGGCGGCGAGATCCCGTTCCTCGGCGGCGAGGTCGGCCCGGGCGCCGGGCACGAACCCGTCCCGCTCCGCGACCCGGGCGGCTCGGCTCCGCACGACCCATCCCACCCGCGGCGACCGGTCGACGGCCTTCAGCACGGGGGTGAGCAGCATGGAGGCGACCGGCGACAGCAGCAGGGCGACGGCGGTCCCGAGCGCGAACCCGCCGACCACATCGGTCGGATAGTGCACACCCATGTAGACCCGGCAGAACCCCTCCACCAGCGCGATCCCTACCCCCACCAGCCCGAACTTCCGGTTGGCGACGAACAACCCGACGGCCATGGCCATGGTCAGGGTGGCGTGATCGCTCACGAAGGAGTAGTCGGTCTTGCCGGAGACGAGCACCTCCAGCCCCTGATGATCACGGAAGGGGCGGGGCCGCTCGACGAAACCGCGTATGGGCACGTTCACCAGCACGGCGATCCCGGCGGCGAGCGGCGCCCACGCCAGGGCGGCAACGGAGGAGGCGGCCTCCTCGGCCCCACCGCTCCTGCGCCGGACCCCCCACCAGCACCACACGATGAGCAGGATCATAGCGAGGAGCAGCCCGTACTCCCCCACGAACTCGACCACCCGGTCGAGCCAGTGCGGAGCGTCCTTGGCGAGCCCGTTGATGTCATAGAGCAGGTCGACGTCGGGGTTCGACCCGGAATCGGCGAGTCCAGCCATGGTGCTGCGGCCCCTTCGTCGTGTTCTGCTCGGCGCACCTCACATGCGCCCGCCTCAACAGGAACGCACGGTCCCCGTTGATACGTTCCACTCTCCACTGAATGATCACTCAGACGTTATCGAAGAGAGATAGATCCCCGCAGCTCAGAGGCCGGGTCACAGCCCTCGTCAGACCGTCGTGGGGAGCGCTTTCGCGCCATCTTCGGTGACCCGGGTGGCCCCGAAGTACTCCGCCGTGTCGATGGGGTCGAACCGGATGACGGCACCCGTGTAGGGCGCGTCGATCATGTACCCGCCGCCCACGTAGATCCCCACGTGGTGGATGGCCCGCGAGTTGCCGAGATCGGTGGAGAAGAACACCAGATCCCCGGGCAACAGCTCACTCCGCTTGGGATGCGGCCCGGCGTTGTACTGATCGTTGGCGACCCGGGGCAAGGTGATCCCGACGCTTTCGTAGGCGGCCTTGGTCAACCCCGAACAGTCGAACCGTCCACCCTGTTCAGCGGTACCGTTCCCACCCCACAGATAGGGCGTCCCGAGCTTCTTCTGAGCGTAGTAAATGGCCCCGGCGGCCTGCTTGGAAGGATCCACCCGACTGACGGGCGCGGCGAAGCTCTTCTCGAGCGTGCGGATCGTCTTGACGTAGTTCTGCGTCTCGCTGATCGAGGGAACCCCGCCCGCTCTGATGACGCGGTCCGGGCCGGCGTTGTATGCCGCGAGCATGTTGTTGGTGACGTCTCCCGGCACGGTTTTGACGTACTTGGCGAGGTCGCAGTCGTACGAAGCGGCCGATGGAATCGCGTCATTCGGATCCCAGATGTCTCGGTCGCCGTCGCCGTCGCCGTCGACGCCGTGGGTGGCCCACGTACTGGGGATGAACTGTGCGATGCCGCGTGCGTCGGCGGAGCTGACGACGTCCGGATCCCAACCGCTCTCCTGGTACAGCTGGGCCGCCAGCAGGGCGGGGTTGATGGCGGTGCAGAGGTTGCCCCACTTCTGCACGAGCGCCTGGTAGGCCGACGGCACGGCCCCCTTGGCCAGCCCGACGCTCCCCGCGCCGACGCCGTTGACGATGTTTCCGGCTACGAGGTACACACCAATGATGAGCAGCATCACGAAGCTCAGCCCGAGCCCGACCGCGGCTCCGCCGACCACCCAAACTTTTCGCACGCTTCAACCCTCCCCCACCGCGGCCCTGTTTACGGGTCTTTCGCGAACCTGTCCGTGTCGTGTGCGCTACTTCGAGACGAATCCCTTGCAGTCAATGCTCGCGTATTGCTTGGGTCCTTGGACATGGAGGAAGAGCACGGTCCAGTCACCGGCGTCGTTCTCGACGGGGACGGCGTCGCCGGCTTCCTCGCCCCGCACGATCTGCCGGAAGTCGTCCGGGTAGGTCAGGTCCACCCACTCGGTGCCGACCTCGACAGGCTGGCTCGTGTACCCCAGTTCGAGGTTCTCCTGGAACCCTCCGGCGAAGGGCTTGCCCGTGTCCGCGTCGATCGCGTGCGGAGACTTCACGGCCACGGAAACGTAGTAGGGCGTCGAGGGCTCGTATTTGAGCCGGAACTCGATTCGCCCCTTGCCTGAGGTGTAGGGAGCGTCGCTGCCCGCTGCGGAGACCGAGCTCTGGAAGTACTCGCTGCGCTCCTCCACCGGCAGATTGCAGGTGCCCTCGCCGTACTGTGACGTCGTGTCAGCTTTCCAGAAGTCGCGCGAGGGGTTCGTCTGCTCGACGTAGGCCGGCGGCTGAAGTTTCGACTTGTCGCTGCCCGCGGTCGTGGGTGCCGAAGATGTCGCTCCCGACGATGCCGCGCCGTCATTGCCCTTGTCGCCGGCGCCGCCCGTGCCGGGGAGCAGGGTGAGAGCGGCAACGGTCCCGACGCCCACGGCCAGGCCCGCCGCCCCGGCGATCAGCCAGGGCTTGCCGCGCCGCCGCACGGCGGGGGTCGACCGGACCGTCTGCGTGGGCGTGTAGCCATGGCCGTAGCCGTACGGAGGCGGTGCCGTCGGCAGGTCGTGCAGACCGACCGGTGGATTCGCGGGAGGGGCCGGTATCCCGGTCGGGGCAGCAGGGTACCGAGGTGGGGCGGCAGGGATCTGCGGGACGGCTTCGGCCAGGCTGACGAGTCCCCCGTAGAACGTGTCCTCGACCAGGGCCGTGCGCACCCCGCACCGCGCTATCAACTCGGTGAGCCCCGGCCGGGCCGCCGGCTCCTTGGCCACGCACGCCTCGACCAGGGCGGCCAACTCCGCGTCCACGCCCACGAGATCGATGGCCTCATGCACGGCGCGATAGCTCACCCCGGCGGACTCCCCATGGCCGAAGGGCGATCGGCCGGTGGCCGCGTACGCGAGCGTCGCGCCGAGCGCGAAGACGTCCGCGGCAGGCCCGACCTCGTTGCGCAACAGCACCTCGGGGGCGGTGTAGCCCGGCGTGCCCGGTGCGAACCCCGCCTCGGTGAGCGCCGTCTGGGATGCGCTCCGCGCGATGCCGAAGTCGATGAGCTGCGGGCCCTGGGCCGCGAGGATCACGTTCTGCGGTTTGAGGTCCCGGTGCGTCACGCCGTACGCGTGCACGCTCGCCAACGCCTCGGCCAGGGCCGCGAACAACCGCCGCGCGGTCTCCACAGGCAGCGCCCCCCGCTCCCGCACCGCCTCGCTCAAGGTCGGCCCCGCCACGTACTCGGTCGCCAGCCAGTACGGCGCCGTATCCAGCGAGGCGTCGATGAGGTTCGCCGTGTACGCGCTGCGTACCGCCCGCGCCGTCTCCACCTCGCGCCGGAACCGGGCCAGCGCCTCCGGGTGGTCGATGATCTCGTCCCGGATCACCTTGATCGCCACGAGCCGTCCACCGGGCGAGCGCCCGAGGTAGACCTGCCCCATGCCACCCGCGCCGAGCCTGGCGAGGAGTGTGTGCGCGCCCATCCGCGCGGGGTCATGAGCCTTCAGTACGTCCACCGAACCGACCTTGCCACACAGGTCAGTTCGCCCGGGAGACGGTCCCCCGCCCGACCCCCGGTGAGGTTCCTGTCGATCACCTCAAGGCCGCCCCCGCAGCGCGTCAAGTCCTCCCCATCGTTCGACCACGGATTGCTCATCCCCCACCATGATCAGGCAACGCACGCACCAAGGTTTCGGCATCGGCCATACGTTCCACCCCGTGATATCCGAAGACACTCCCCCCAGAACCGCCCGCCGCGCGCTCCTGCGCGGCGGCATGGCCGGCGCCCTGGCCCTCGGCGGCGCAGCCCTCGCCACCACCCCCGCCTCGGCCTCCTCCCCCACCGCCCCCCGCTCAGCCCCCCGCCCCGGCACGGCCGGCGAGGCCCTGCGCGAGCTGGCGGCCGGCAACCTGCGCTGGCGCACCTACCGCGAGCGGCACCCGGACGAGACCCCCACCGTCCGCCAGAGCCTGACGACGAGTCAGCACCCCTTCGCCGTCGTCCTCGGCTGCATCGACTCCCGCGTGCCCCCGGAGCTCGTCTTCGACCAGGGCCTGGGCGACCTGATGACCGTCCGCAGCGCCGGCGAGGTTCTGGACGAGGCCGTGCTCGGCAGCATCGCCTACGGTGTGCTCGAACTGGACATCCCGCTGGTCATGGTGCTCGGTCACCAGTCCTGCGGCGCGGTGAAGGCCGCCGTCCAGGCGGACCTGACCGGCGAGCGGCTCCCCGCCCACATCCAGTATCTGGCCGACCGGATCAGCCCGAACATCGACCGCACCAAGGACGGCGACGCCCGCGTCGACGCGACCATCGACGCCAACATACGAGCCGTCCGCGCCCGTCTCGCCGCCGAGCCCGACCTCGCCGCGAAGATCGCCGCCGGCGAGCTGGCCGTGGTCGGCGCCCGCTACGAGCTGACCACGCAGCGCGTGCACCGCATCACCTGAGACTCCGCTCCCCCCCAGCTGTCAGGGGGCCGAGGCCGACGCTTCCCGGTAGAGTTCCGCCGCCTCGGCCCCCAGGACCACGCTGTACGAGATGTCGGCCGTGGCCCCGCCCTGCTCGTGGCCGCCGAGGATGCCGACGACCTCGTCGTCGCCGTTCACCCACGGGCTGCCGCTGGTTCCGCCGGTGAAGGCGGGGCAGCCGATGCGCTGCTGGGTGGAGTTGTGCGGGGTGGGCCGGTTGCTGCAGCGGATCGGGGCCTCGATCGAGGTGGGGTAGCCGGTGACGGTCACGGCGGTGGCCCCGGTGGTGGTACCCGTGACGAACCGGTTGCCGCCGACGACGTCCTCGACGTCCTTCCCGCCCCGCTCCCCGAGGACGGCGAACGCGACATCGCTGTCCTCGTCCTGCCCCTTCGCCCACCCGTCGGGCAGGAAGACCCGCTGGATGCTCCAGACCCCGTGCGGAGCGACGCCGTCCCGGTACCCCGGGGCGAAGACGACATCGCCGCCCCCGGCCCCGGTCAGACAGTGCGCCGCGCTGACTATGAGGTCGTGCTGCGGGCTGTGCACCACGGACGCCGTGCAGAAGTGCTCACCGGCGAGCTTGCCCGCGTGCGCGTCGGCGGCGCTGAACAGCGTGCCGACCCGGGCGGTCTGTGCCGTCGCCACGGCGACGGCCGTCACCCCGAGGGGCCCGGGCCCCCCGTCGGCGGCCGCCTCGGAGGCGGAGGTGACGGCCAGCAGGACGACCGCACCGAGCAGGGCGTTTCGCTTCATCGGGTTCACTGTGTCCCACGAAGGTGAGAGAAGCCTCAGATACCTCTTCCGGTCCTTCCGACGCTACCCGCACTCGGCCCACACAACCTTCCCGGCCGTCCCGCCCAGCGCGGAGGCCCCCCACCGCGCGGCACAGGCCTCGACCAGCTGGAGCCCGCGCCCGTGCTCGTCATCGGCAGCGGCCGGCCGGACGACCCCTGGCACACGGGGATCGCTGTCCCATACACCGACCCGAAGCCGCCCATGCTCCACGGACCGCAACCGCAGGGCGTACGGGCCGACGGTGTGCAGATGCGCGTTGGCGAGGAGTTCGGCGGCGAGCAGTTCGGCCGTAGGGGTGAGCTGCGCCAGATCGTGTGCGGCGAGAACGGTACGGAGGGTGACACGGGCGATGCCAGGGGCGCGGAGATCGTGGGGGAGTTGAAGGGTGTAGGACCAGGGCGGGGTTACCGTGGGCATGGAAGTGTCCGATCACTGTGGGGAGTTGGGGGACTGCGCTTGGTTGTGAAGGTAGCGGCACCCATATAAGTTCTTACACGGATCGCCGAAAAGCATTGATTTACCACTCGTGTGAGTGACAAGGAGGCCGGACACGCGTGCGAAGCAATCCAACGGGTCGCCAACTCCGCCTGGGCACTGAGCTGCGCAAACTCCGGGAGCGCGCGGGCCTGACCTCGACCCAGGCGAGCCGACTGCTCGGCGTGCAGCAGAACCAGATCAGCAACGTCGAGGCTGGCCGAGCCGGAGTAAGCCCCGACCGCGTACGCACGCTGGCCTGCCAGTACGACTGCGGCGACAAGGCCCTCGTCCAAGCGCTCAGCGACATGGCGACCGAGCGGGCGCGCGGCTGGTGGGAGGAGTACCGCGAGATCCTGCCTGCCGTCCTGTTGGACATGGCGGAGGTCGAACACCACGCCGCGCAGCTGCGGACCGCCGTGACCGTCCACATTCCCGGCCTGTTCCAGACCACGGACTACGCCCGCGAGATCTTCCGCCAGGACGTGCCCGAGATGTCACCGCCGGACATCGAGCACCGGATCTCGTTCCGCGTGAAACGTCAGGCCGTGCTCTACCGGGACACCCCGACCCCGCACCAGGCGATCATCCACGAGGCGGCCCTGCGCATGAAGTTCGGCGGCTCCTCGGTGACCCGCTCCCAGCTCCAGCATCTGCTGGGCATGAGCGAGCGCGAGCACATCACCGTCCAGGTGATCCCCTTCGACGCCGGCACCTTCCCGGGCTCGGGGCAGTCGATCTACTACTCCCGAGGACCGGTACCGCAGCTCGACACCGTCAATCTCGACCAGTCGCACGGCCCTGCGTTCCTCGACTCCGAAGCCCAACTCGACAAGTACCGCGTGCTCCTGAACCGTATGGAAGCCTCCGCACTCTCCCCCTCGGAGTCGCGGGACCTCGTCCACAAAGTGATCCAGGACCTGTGAGGAAGTCCATGTCCACCCTCTCCTGGCAGAAGTCGTCCTACTGCGCGCAGGGCAACTCCTGCATCCACATAGCCACCACCCCCCACACCATCCACCTCACCGAATCCGCCGACCCCAGCGGAGCGATACTCATGGCCACCCCGGCCACCTTCGCCTCCCTCCTCAGCACCCTTAAAAAGGAAACCCCCCGTGGCTGACATCCCCTCCGACCTCACCTGGACCCGGGCCGCCCCGCCCGACGCCACGGGCCCCGGCCCCTGGATCGAGATCGCCTTCGGCGAGGGGGACGGGCCCGAGGACACCGAGGCCCCCGTCTACCTCCGGGAGACCGGCGACCCGGACAACGTCGTCACGACGAACCGCCGCAAGTGGGACGCGTTCGTACTGGGCGTCCAGGCAGGCGAGTTCGATCACTTCGTGGAAGGGATCAACGAAAACCCCACCGCCATGTGACGTTCGACACAAATCCCATACTGCCGCTCATACGGTCGATTCGACATGTGGCTTTTGGGGACGTTCTATATGACGCTGTCGATGAGAGTGCACCCGTTTGGGTGTACACCATTCGAATGTAGCCAAGTGCCACCTACCCCGGACACCTCGTAGGGTGGGGATCGGGTGCGAACCGATGTGCCCGACCATGCCCGAGAGCTGGTCGCGTGGCAGGCAGCACTGAGGCGCGGTCAGCGCGCCCCAGAAGGAGTCCCATGCCCTCCACCGCCTCCGATCCCAGCCTGAACCGCCGAAAACTGCGGCTCGCGCTGAAGGCCTTTCGTGACAAGACGAGCCTGACCCAGCGCGACGCCGCAACGCACCTCGACTGGTCCTTGTCGAAGGTGATCCGGATCGAGGCGGGCACGGTGAGCCTGTCCGTCACCGACCTCCAGGCGATGCTCCGCCTCTACGAGATCACCGACGAGGCGGTCGTCGAGGAGCTGCAGCAGGCGGCGCGCGGCAGCAAGGGCCAGTCGTGGTGGTCGGACTACAACGACATCATCTCGGCGCCGTTCTCCCAGTTCCTGGGCTACGAGAGCGCGGCGGACTCCGTCCGCACCTACCACCCCACCCTCATCCCCGGCCTGCTCCAGACCGCCGACTACATCGAGGAACTCTTCGCCGTGACCCCCGGGGTCACTCAGGTGCAGCGCCGCATCGACCTCAGGACGGCCCGGCAGGAGCGCATCTTCGCGGACGGGGACACGGGCGCGGCAGTGACCGCGATCGTCGACGAGTCCGCACTGCGCCGCCTCGTCGGCGGTGCGGGAGTCATGCGCAACCAGCTGTCCCACATCAGGCAGTTGGCAGTCGGTCAGCGCATCACACTCCAGGTCCTGCCGTTCAGCGCGGGCGCCCACGACAGCCTGGAGGACGGCCTCGTCCTCTTCGGCTACCACGACGACGACGACGTGCTGTACATCGCCGGCCCCGGCGGTGTCCTCACCAACCGGGACAACCGCGAGAAGGTCGCCCGCTACCAGGAGTGCTTCGAGGACCTGATCGACAAGTCGCTGAGCCACGACGCATCGGTCGCGCTGCTCGACGAACTCCTCGGCCAACTGAACGTGAACCGTTCCTGAATCCGACCAGGCACCGACGGGGGCACAGGCGATGACAAGCGCGAAACGGAGGCGAAAGGACCGGCGCTCCGGCGTCGGCCGCTCCCCCGGCACGACCACGCGGGCGCCCGCCCGTGAACCGTCGGTGCCCCGTCCTCTCACCACGAGAGGCCTCGCCAGCGACGAGGCCTGTGCCCGGCTGAGCCGCCTGCGCAACGACGACACGGACAACTTCATACGCCGCAGACGAGCGCACACGGACGACCTGATACGTGTACTGCGCAACCTGACCGTCCTGGCCGTGTTCGCCTCGACCACCCTGAGCCTCGTCGCCTACGCCGGTGTCCGCATGGGCATCCCGGCCGAAGCCTGCGTGGTCGGCAGTTTCAGCGCGGCCGTCGTGCTGGTCAGGACCTTCGCGAAGGCGTTCGAGTCGGTGCGCCCCTCGTTGCCGGACGCACCAGAAGACCCACCGTCCACCGATGAGCGGTAGCGGGCGCCGATGCCCACCACCAGCCGGCGGCCCCGGCCACCAGAAAGAGCACGAGCACCCAGAGGACAAGCCGTCCGACGGGCCCCCCGCCCAGCAGCGAGGCCGCCGCCCCGGTCGCCGCGGCGACGAGGCCGGTCACGAGGCAGTAGCCCGCGAGCCCACCCCGCCCGTGGTCGGCGCCCCTGACTCGATCGACCGGATCAGCACGGTTCATGGCCGCCTCCAGTGGACTGTCCCTGGCCGAAGTGAGCTACCGCGGCCCGCCACGCCTGCCGTGAGAAACGGAGCACCTCCGGCTCGGGGCGTTTGGAGTCGCGTACGCGGACCTCGGACAAGAGAAAAGCGACCTCACAGCAATCCTCGTTGGATTCCGTACCGCTGTAACTGCTCTTCTGCCACGCAATCGGGCTGCTCTCGTCTGCCAACGCCGCCTCCTCCCCAGCCGCATGCCGGATGCCCGTGCTCGCGAGCGGCCGCGGGCCCGAGACGCCCACGGTCCGGGCAGCGGAAAGCGTCCGGCGGCCCGTCACGCACAAAGGTCTTACCCATGCCGGGCAATCCCTCAACGGCTCAGCCCCCGCACCTGGATCCTTTGCGCCATCCGGCATAGTCGGAACGCCTTTGCGCGCACGGAGTTCGGGCCCGCCTCACGACGGTCCGGGCCGGCCCCTGAGTCAAGCCCAGACCATCCCCCCACCACACCCTCGCCATTGATCAGCAATCCCCCAACCCCCTTCAGTAAGGCGGAAGTCAGGATTCCACCGCCCGCCTTGTTGTCACGTACTCAACAAGGGAACGTCGTCCGCGGGCCGCCGCCCGCACCACGCACCACGCACCACCCCACCCGCACTGCCCCTGCCACCCCACTCCCAGGAGCGTGTACGTTGCGTACGACGACTGCCCCCAACTCCTCTGCCATATCCGGCAGACGACGCTGGCGCCACATCGGCGCCTCGGCCCTCGGCGCCGCCGCCCTCGTGTTCGCCGGTATCGGCGCCGCGGCCCAAGCGAGCGCGGCGCCCACCGCCACCCCCACCGCCTCCTCGAAGGTGACCTGGGCGGCGACCCCCTGTGCCACGCCCAAGCACAAGGGCGATCTGGCCTGCAACTCCTTCCGCGTCACCGGCGGCCTCACCGCCTTCCAGAAGCAGGAGGCCAAGGCGGACGGCGTCACACCCAAGGCCGCCGACGCCTCCACCCCCTCCGGCTACGGCCCCTCCGACCTCCAGGACGCCTACGGCCTGACGGACGCGGCCGCGAGCAACGGCGACGGCGAGACCATCGCCATCGTCGACGCCTACGACGACCCGAACGCCGCCGCCGACCTCGCCAAGTACCGCACGTACTACGGCCTCCCCGCCTGCACGGTCGCCAACGGCTGCTTCAAGAAAGTGAGTCAGACCGGCTCGACGACCTCTCTGCCGACCGCCGACAGCGGCTGGGCGGAGGAGGAGTCCCTCGACCTCGACATGGCCAGCGCGGTCTGCCCGAACTGCAACATCCTGCTGGTCGAGGCCACTTCCTCGTCCATGGCCAACCTCGGCAAGGCCGTGAACGAGGCCGTGAGCCTGGGCGCGAAGTTCGTCTCCAACAGCTACGGCGGCTCCGAGTCGTCGTCGGACACGAGCTACGACTCGTCCTACTTCAAGCACCCGGGCGTCGCCATCACCGTCAGTGCGGGCGACGAGGGCTACGGCGCCGAGTACCCGGCCGCGTCCAAGTACGTGACGTCGGTCGGCGGCACGGCCCTGTCCACCTCCTCCACCACCCGCGGCTGGACCGAGAAGGTCTGGAACACCAGTTCCACCGAGGGCACCGGATCCGGCTGCTCCGCCTACGACGCCAAGCCGACCTGGCAGACCGACACCGGCTGCTCGAAGCGCACGATCTCCGACGTCTCGGCCGTGGCCGACCCGGCGACCGGCGTCTCGGTCTACGACTCCTACGGCGTCACCGCCGGCTGGTACACCTTCGGCGGCACCAGCGCCTCCGCGCCGATCATCGCGGCGGTCTACGCCCTCGCCGGCACCCCCGGCACCAGCGACTACCCGGCCTCGTACCCCTACGCCTCCGCCGGCACCTCCGCCCTGAACGACGTCACCAGCGGCAGCAACGGCACCTGCTCCTCCAGCGCGAGCTACCTCTGCACCGCCAAGTCGGGCTACGACGGCCCCACCGGCGTCGGCACCCCGGAGGGCACGGACGCCTTCACCCGCTGACGCTCAGCCACCCCCGCAGAAAACCCCGAACGGGCCTCGGCACCAGCCGAGGCCCGTTCGCCGTTCGCGACGCGGTCCATGACCTGAGTGAGATCTTCGTCATGAGAACATCGAAACGTACGCTCACCCGACCAGCCGTCAGAAACGGCGCAGGGCCGTGAAGTGGGCTAACGACGGAACCACACCACAGGTTCCGCACCCACCTCATTGCCCGGCGTGACCTGCCGTGATACACAGAGTGACTGTACGAGCCATTCGTACGAATCCCGCCCATCAATGACGCCAAGTCGACATACGACGGCGACTTTGTCGGCGAGAATAGGCGTGACCTCTGCACACCGGCAGGGGAACTGCGGAACTACCCACCAGGGGCGGTGACTTACATGCTGTTTGCGGCCGACAAGGGCGATATCAACACCATCATCGGCGGGATCGCTCCGGACTGGGGGCCCTTCGGCAGCCTGGGCAACGAGGCCAAGGTGATGATCGAGGTCGTGATGGCGGTCGCCATCCTCCTCTGCCTCGGCATCGCCATCTGGGGCGCGGCCAAGCAACGCATCGGCGCGACTGCCCTGCGGGACACCTTCAGTGCGGAACAGGGCAAGGGCCTCATCATCGCGGGGCTGACGGGCGTCTTCATCATCGGCTCCCTGGGGACGCTGTTCACGATCGTGTACGGCATGGCCGTGTAGCCGCGTCCCTCCGCACCACCCCCAGTCCCGTCCGGGCACGCCCGGCCCGCCACCCCCACCCACCTGTCGTGCCCACCGGCTGAGGTTGCGTTTCCCTGATGTCCCTGATGTCGAGTCACCACACCGCGCCCGCGCGGGAACCAGCACGGCTACCGTCGTACTTCTACGCGTTCCGGTACGGCAGCGAGGGGGCGTTCGCGGCATGACTCCCGGCGACGAACACGACTACGGCGAATCCGCGCGCAACGACCAGGGCCACGAGTACGGCGGAACCCGTCTCCGGCTGCCCGAGAACGACCCCTACGGCGGCGCCCGCAGAGGCGGCCGCTCGTCCTCCCGCAGCCTGGTCACGGTGGTCGGCGTCGTCGTCCTCCTCATTGCGGCGATCGCCTTCGCGAACCGCGGAGGAGACGATTCCCCTTCAACGTCGGCAAGCGGCGGCACCGCAGACAAACCGAACACCTCCAGCACGGCGGCGAGCGGCACGAAGCCGGTGGAGTCGAAGACCGGCGGCATCCCCTCGGGGTTCGCGCACACCCAGCAGGGAGCCCAGTCGGCCGCCGCCAACTACGCGGTGGCGCTGGGCTCGACCGGCATGTTCCAGAAGGACAGCCGGCACGACCTCGTCGACACCGTCTACACCACCGCCGCCGCGGCCAAGCTGCGGACGGCCATGGACCAGGCGTACTCGGCGGACTTCCTCGCGAAGATGGGCCTCGACGCCGAGGGCAAGGCCCCCGAGGGCAACACCTTCGTCTCCCGTGTGGTGCCGGTGGGCACCACGGCCCAGACCTACTCCGACAGCACCGCCAAGGTCGCCGTCTGGTACCTGGGCCTCATCGGCATGTCCGGGACGACCTCCACCGACCCGGTCACCTCGTCGTGGAAGACCTGGACCTTCGACCTCGCGTGGACCGACGGCGACTGGAAGATCGCCGACGACCAGCAGCAGGACGGCCCCGCCCCGGTCCCCGGCGACGACTCCGCCGCCACCTCGGACGAGATCAGCAAGGCCATCGAGGAGTACGGAGGGTTCACGTATGCCCGGTAAGCCGCGCCGCCTGCTCAGGCTCGCCGGAGTCGTGACAGTCGTCCAGACCTCGGCAGTGCTGCTGGCCACCCGCGCCTTCGCGGCCCCCTCCCCGTCGCCCTCACCCTCGCCGTCCGGCAGCCTGGACTGCAGTCTCATCTCCGGCGAGGCCAAGAAGTACTGCGAGAAGGGCAACGCGGACTCGGGCGCCACCACCAACCCCGGCGTCTCCGACACCCTCGACCCCCTCTCCTCGCTCGCCAAGGGATGTGCCGACGCCGCCGCGTGGACCGTCGACAAGCTCAGCGCGGCCGTCAAGGACACCGCGAACGTCGACTTCACCAACGAGCGGTTCCTCAAGCAGTACGCCGTCGTCTTCGCCGCCTCGACCGTCCTGACGCTCCTCCTGTGGCTCCTGGCCGTCGCCAAGCGCGCCGTGCGCGGCGTGCCGCTCACCACCGCCATCGGCGAAGCCGTCGGCTTCCTCTGGCTGACCGTCCTCGCCTCCGCCTTCACCCCCCTCATCCTCTACACCGTCGTCTCCGCCACGGACGGCATCACCGACGTCCTCGCGAAGACCACCGGGAACCAGACCGACACGTTCTTCGGCACCTTCTCCGAGGCCCTCGAAAAGGGCGAGAACATCGGCGGCGGCCCGATCATGCTGATCGTCGTCTCCATGGTGTCGATCCTCGCCGCCGGCGTGCTCTGGCTGGAGCTGGTCCTCAGGGCGGCCCTGCTCTACGTCGGCGCCCTGCTCGGCACCGTCGTCTACGCGGGCCTCGTCGACAAGCACCTGTGGAGCCACGTCCGCCGCTGGGCCGGCATCATGATCGCCGTCATCCTGGTCAAACCGGTCATCGTGATCGTCCTCGGCCTCGCCGGGGCGCTCTCCGCCGACGACGGCCCGAACGCCTTCTCCGCCGTCGTCTCCGGCCTCTCCATCATCCTGCTCGCGATCTTCGCCAGCGCGATGATCTACCGCTTCGTCCCCGGCTTCGGCGACGAGATCGCGGGCGGCCGCAACAACCGCATCATGCAGGGAGCCGAGGGCAAGGCCGCCGCCGTCATCAGCTCCCCGGCGACCCTCGTCGCCCAGGGCATCAAGACCCACAGCTCCCGTGCGGACAACAACGGCGGAGGCGGCCAGTCCGGCTCCTCCGGCGCCCGCCCCGCCAACCCCGCGTCCGGCGGGGTCGCCGCGCACAGCTCGCGCACCTCGAACGGGGGCGGCGGATCTGTCCCCTCCGCCGCACCCCCACCCCGCGCGAGCAGCCCGGTCAACACCCCGCACGCCGGCAACACCCGCAACAGCAGTACCAACCGCACGGGAGGTGAAGGGCGTTGACGACCGAGTCCCACGTGTCCCACGGGATCACGCCCCGCCGTACATATCTGATCGGCCGCGCCCGGCCGAACGCGATCGTCGGCCGCAACCGCGAGACCGGCGAGATCGCGCTCATCGTCGTCGGCGCGTTCCTCGGCATGATGTGCGGCCTCCTCGTGCCCGTCCTCGCCCTGCGCATCGTGCTGCTGACCGGCTTCCCGATGCTCGCGCTGGCCGCGGTCTACGTGCCCTACAAGCACCGCACCTTCTACAAGTGGTTCGAGATCAACCGCAGCTACAAGCGCACCCTCCGCCAGGGGACGACGTACCGCTCGTCCGCCGCCGAGGCCGGCACCCGGATCGACGGCCAGGAGATCGAGATCGGCCCGCCCCCGGGCATCGGCCGCATCAGCTGGCTGGCCGCCCCCTTCGGCCCCGACGAGATCGCCGTCCTCCTGCACGCCGACCGCCGCACGGTGACGGCCGCCATCGAGATCGAGGGCCCGGGCGTCGGCCTGCGCGACAGCGAGGACCAGGAAGCCCTCGTCGACCGCTTCGGCACCCTCCTCAAGCACGTGGCCAACGGCGACGGCTTCGTCACCCGCCTCCAGATGCTCGCCCGCACCCTCCCCGCCGACCCCGACGCCCACGCCAAGGACGTCGCCGTCCGCGGGGACGAGAAGTCCCCGGACTGGCTGGCCCGCTCCTACGACCAACTCCAGTCCATGGTGTCCACGAGCAGCGAGCAGCACCGCGCCTACCTCGTCGCCTGTATGCACTACACGCGCGAACTGTCCGCCGAGGCACACGCCATGGCCCGCGCCGCCCGCCCCCAGTCCGGCCGCAAACTGGACCGCGACGCCGGTCTCGCCGTCGTCATGGCCCGCGAGCTGACCGACATCTGCTCCCGCCTCCAGGAGGCGGACATCCGCGTCCGCCAGCCCCTCGGCCAGGGTCGGCTGTCCTCCCTCGTGCACTCCATGTACGACCCGGACCACCCCATCGACCACATCCAGGCGATGACCAAGCGCAACGCCTGGCCGGCCGAGCTGGACGCCATGGAGCCGACCTACCTCCAGGCCAAGACCCGCGAATCCTCCACGCGAGCCCCCTGGTGCCACGCCACGGCCTGGGTGAAGGAGTGGCCGATGACCCCGGTGGGCGTCAACTTCCTCGCCCCCCTCCTCGTCCACACCCCCGATGTCATCCGCACGGTCGCCGTCACGATGGACCTCGAACCCACCGAGGTCGCCATCGAACGCATGCTCACGGAGAAGACGAACGACGAGGCGGAGGCCAGCCGCGCCGCCAAGATGAACCGCACCGTCGACCCGCGCGACGTCGCCGCCCACGGCCGCCTCGACCAGCGCGGCGAGGACCTCGCCTCCGGCGCGGCCGGCGTGAACCTGGTCGGCTACATCACCGTCTCCTCCCGCAACCCCGAGGCCCTCGCCCGCGACAAGCGGACGATAAGGGCGTCGGCGGGCAAGTCGTACCTGAAGCTGGAGTGGTGCGACCGAGAGCACCACCGGGCGTTCGTGAACACCCTCCCGTTCGCCACCGGAATCCGAAGGTAGGGGCTGATGAGCTGATGCGGGATCCGCTGTCCGTCCTCACGGACGCCTTCACCTCCTTCCTCTTCGGCAAGGTCGAGTCGACCCGGCTGCCGGTGCGCACCTCCACGGGCCAGGCCCAGGCGGTCTACCTGCCCACAGCCGCCCCCGGCCTCGGCGACTCCGGCGTCATCATCGGCCGCGAGGTCTACTCCGGAAAGGGCTACATCTACGACCCCTTCCAGCTGTACGGCCAGCAGCTCCCGGCCCCGCACTGGCTGGTACTGGGCGAGTCCGGCAACGGCAAGTCGGCCCTGGAGAAGACCTACGTCCTGCGCCAGCTCCGCTTCCGCGACCGCCAGGTCGTCGTCCTGGACGCCCAGGGCGAGGACGGCGTCGGCGAATGGAACCTCATCGCGCAGGCGCTGGGAATAACCCCCATCCGCCTGGACCCGATGGCCGCCCTGGACATGGGGATCCGCCTCAACCCCCTGGACCCGTCGATCACCACGACGGGCCAGCTGGCGCTGCTGCGCACCATCATCGAAGTGGCGATGGGCCACGGCCTCGACGAGCGCTCCGGCTTCGCGCTCAAGGTCGCCCACGCCTACGTCAACGAGACGATCGTCGAACGCCAGCCGGTCCTGATGGACATCGTCGAACAACTGCGCCACCCCGAACCGGAGTCGGCGGAGGCGATGAACGTTGCCATAGACGACGTACGGGCCTGGGGCCTGGACGTGGCCCTGGTCCTGGACCGCCTGGTCGACGGCGACCTCCGCGGCATGTTCGACGGCCCGACGACGGTCGGCATCGACCTGGACGCCCCGCTCATCGTGTTCGATCTGTCCCACATCGACCGCAACTCGATCGCCATGCCGATCCTCATGGCGATCGTCGGGGTCTGGCTGGAACACACCTGGATCCGCCCCGACCGGAAGAAGCGCATCTTCCTGGTCGAGGAGGCCTGGCACATCATCAACAGCCCGTTCGTGGCCCAGCTGTTCCAGCGCCTGCTGAAGTTCGGCCGCCGGCTCGGCCTGTCCTTCGTCGCGGTCGTCCACCACCTCTCCGACGTCGTCGACGGCGCGGCGGCGAAGGAAGCGGCCGCCATCCTCAAAATGGCGTCCACCCGGACCATCTACGCCCAGAAAGCGGACGAGGCCCGGGCCACCGGCCGGGTGCTCGGCCTCCCCCGCTGGGCGGTGGAGATCATCCCGACCCTCACCCCCGGCATCGCGGTGTGGGACGTCAACGGCAATGTCCAGGTCGTGAAACACCTGGTCACGGAGACGGAACGCCCCCTGGTCTTCACCGACCGGGCGATGACGGAAACCTCCGCCGAACAGGCGGCCGCCGACGACGACGCCCTGCTCGCCGCCGAACTGGAACAGGAACGACGAGCCGCGGCCTTCATGGAACAACACCTGGCCGACCTGGACGGCTCGTCCGAGTCGACGGTGGCGTAGACGACGTAGGCGCAGGCGCAGGCGCAGGAGTGGGCGCAGAGGGACGGGGTTTCGATGAGACCGGGTGACGAGCAGCGCGGCCAGGGTCAGGGCCAGGGAGGCATCCCCGACGGGCTGCTCGTCGGCATACTCGCGTTCCTGCTCGGCATGACCCTGCTGGTCTGGACGGCGACCGGCCTGGCAGCCCTCTTCGCCCACGGCTCCTGGCCCGCGGGCGTCACCTTCACCCGCACCCCGCTCGCCATGCGCCACCTCGTCGGCCGGCCCCACGACATCCCCGGCGCCTGGCCGGAAGCATCAGCGGCGGACATCTCGGGCTACGGACTGTTCTGGGGCCTGTTCATCGGCGAGCTGATGGTCCTCTTCGTCCTCACGGTCTTCGCGATAGGGACAGTGGCCCGATGGCGAGCGGTACGAGCAAGACGCAAGACGCCACCGCCCCGCCACAAGGCGCCGACACATGAGGAGCCTGCGCGTAAGGCACCCCCGCATGAGGTGCCTGAGCATGAGGTGCCTGCATACGACGTACCGCCGCCCAGAGCGGAACCGGCGCCCCGGCCGGATCCGGAGCCGGTGACCAAGCCGCTGAACCCGACGCCGGCGCCGATGCCCACGCCGACGCCGACGGAGCCTCTCGGCCCCGTCGTCTACGGCCCCCCGGCCACCCGCCACCCCCCCGCCGCCCAGGCCGTCCGCGACGCCGAGGGCCCCGCCCTCGTCCTCACCTCCGACCCCGCCCTCTGGCAGGACACCAAGGACGCCAGGGCCAAGCTGGGCCCGGTCCACCTCTACGACCCCACCCACCGCTGCGACACCCCGGCCCGCCTCCACTGGTCCCCCACCGCAGGGTGCGAGGTCAAGGCGACGGCAGCGGCGAGAGCGACCGCCCTCCTGGCCCCCGTACGCCCCACCGCCCGCCTGGACCAGGCCGTCAGCGAAACGGCGGAGACCCTCCTCCGCAGCTACCTCCACGCCGCCGCGATCGACGGCCGCACGGTCCGCCACGTCCACCGCTGGTCCCAGGGAACCGGCATCCAGGAAGCGGTCCGCACCCTCCGCACCAACCCCAAGGCGGCCCCGGGCGCGGCCGGCGAACTCGAAGCCGCCCTCACCGCCCACCCCGAACGCCGGGACATCGCCCAGGAACTGACCGCCCGAGCCCTGTCCGCCCTCTCCACGGTGAACATCCGCGAGGCCTGCACACCCAATCGAGCTGATGCCCTCGCCTTGGATTCCTTCGTGGACGAGGGGGGAACGCTTTACGTGGTCGGCGAATCCCTCGAGGACCCCAGGACAAACCCAGGCGCGATGCCCCTCCTGACGGCCCTCGTCTCCAGCGTGGTCGAGCGCGGCCGGAGCATGGCCGAACGGTCACCCGCCGGTCGCCTCGACCCACCACTTACCCTCGTCCTGGACGACGTGGCGGCCGTGGCACCGATCCCCCGCCTCCCGGAGCTGCTGTCCACCGGCACGGACCGCGGGCTGCCCACCCTGGCCCTGCTCCGCTCCCGCGAACAGGCCCGCTCCCGCTGGCCGAACGCCGAACTACCGGTATGACGGCCTACCCGGGCTCGCCCACCAACTCGAACTCCAGCTCACGCGAGACCGCGTCCGCGTCCGAGCCCGAGCCCGGACCCCCCGCAAGCTCCACGACCACCCCGCTCGGCACGAACCCCGCCCTGCGGTAGAAGGCCTGCGCCCGCCCGTTGTCCTCGTGCACCAGCAGCCGCACCCGCTCCACACCGCGCGCCCACGCCCACTCCAACGCGGCGTCGAACAACACCTCGGTCAGCCCGATCCCGCGGTACTCGGGCCGCACGAACACCCCGACCACATGCCCCTGAAGCCGCCCGACCGGCAACCCGGCCCAGTCCGTCGTCCCGGCCTCCTCGACCAGCACGGTCATCGTCCCGACCCACTGCCCGTCGGGCCCCTCGGCGATGATCTGCTGCGCCCCGTCCACCCCCTCGGCACCACCGGCCGTCCGCTCCTTCCAGAAGGCGTCCGGCTTGGCCTCGGCCTCCGCATAGGTCTCCATGAACGCGAGATGCGCGACCGGATCACGCAACGCCAGAAGCCGCAACTCCCGCGCAGCAGACCACTCATCGGCACGAACGGACCGGATCAGGTAGTTCATGCAGGTCACCGTAGTACCCGAGTACGACACCCCTCACCCCATATAGGGCCGCCGTCCGACGCCCGCCACCCCCACCGCCGCGCAGCATCGAAGCATGATCACGGCGCACGAACTGACCAAACGCTACGGCGGCAGAACCGCCGTCACCGATCTCTCCTTCACCGTCCGCCCGGCCACCGTCACCGGCTTCCTCGGCCCCAACGGCGCAGGCAAGTCCACCACCATGCGCATGCTCCTCGGCCTGGACACCCCCACCGGCGGCCGGGCCACCGTCAACGGCCGCGCGTACGCCGCCCACCCGGCCCCGCTGACCGAGGTCGGCGCCCTCCTGGAGGCCCGCTCGGTCCACCCGGGCCGCACGGCGTACCACCATCTGCGGGCCCTCGCCCTCACCCACGGCATCGGGCGCTCCCGCGTCGACCACGTCCTGGAACTGGCCGGCCTCACCGAGGTCGCCCACCGCCGCGTCAAGGGCTTCTCCCTGGGCATGGGCCAACGGCTGGGCATCGCGGCCGCCCTGCTCGGCGACCCCGCCACCCTGATCCTCGACGAGCCCGTGAACGGACTCGACCCCGAGGGCGTCCTGTGGATCCGCACCCTCCTCAAGTCCCTCGCCGCGGAGGGCCGTACGGTCCTCATCTCCTCCCACCTGATGAGCGAGACGGCCCTGACGGCCGAGCACCTGGTCATCATCGGCCGCGGCCGCCTCCTCGCCGAGACGACCGTCGCCGACTTCGTACGGACCTCCGGCGCCGACTCGGTCCGGGTGGTCTCCCCGGAAGCCACCGCCCTCGCCCGCCTCCTGACCGCCCCCGACGTCGCCGTCACCACCTCGACCACGGGCGTCCTCGACGTACAGGGCACGGACGCCGAGCACATCGGCCGCACCGCAGCCGCGCACGGCATCCCCCTCTTCGAACTGACCCCGAACAAGGCCTCCCTGGAGGAGGCCTTCATGAACCTCACCCACGACTCGACCGAGTTCACCGCCCGCGAGCCGCAAGGAGCCTCCGCATGACGACACCTGTCTCCACCGCCGCTCTCGCCGTCACCCTGGCCCGCGTCCTGCGCTCGGAATGGCACAAGCTGTGGACGGTCCGCTCCACCTGGCTCAGCCTGGCCCTCACCGTCCTCCTCACCGTCGGCATCGGCCTCGCCATCGGCGCGACCTACGAGTCCGGCGGCGGTGACGACGATCTGGACACCGTCCTTCTCGTCCTGCTCGGCATGCAGTTCACCCAGCTCGTCATCGGCACACTGGGCATCCTGAGCACGGCCGGCGAACACGCCACCGGCCAGATCCGCTCCACGATGACGGCCGTACCCCGCCGTCTCCCCGTCCTGTGGTCCAAGGCCGCGGTCCTCGCCGGGGTGACCTTCGTCATCGTCCTGGCCACGAACTTCATCACCTTCCTCCTCGCGCAGACCTTCCTCACCGACACCGACCAGGCGGCCTCCCTCGGCGATCCCGGCATCGCCCGCGCCCTCGCCGCCAACGCCGCCGGCCTCGCCCTCCTCGGCGTCATCGCCCTCGGCATCGGCTCACTGGTCCGCTCGGTCCCGACCGCCATCGGCATCCTGATCGGCGTGGTGCTGATCCTCCCGGAGGTCCTCACCACGCTCCCCTACGACATCGTGGACGACGCAGTCCGCCACTTCCCCGCCAAGGCCCTCGAAGCCCTCACCCACGCCGAGCCGACCCCCGGCACCGCCTCCCCCGCCGCCGCCCTCCTCGCCCTGACCCTGTGGACGGCGGCCACCCTCGCACTCAGCGCCCTGCTGCTGAAGCGACGGGACGTATGACCGACCATGGACCCCGTGCCGCGCGACCAGGAGCAGACCGCCGAACGCCTCACCCAGTACATCCAACGCATCGTCAGACGCATTCGTGCCCTCGACCACCGCCACCCCCTCCTCTGGGATGTGCACGTCACCGGCTTCTGGACGGTCGCCGCCCTGATCGACTACGGCGGCGGCTGGCTCAACGTCACCCGCAACCCCGGCACCGCGAACTGGCTCGTGCTCACCATGAGCCTCGGTCTCCCCCTCCCCCTCCTCTGGCGCCGCACCCACCCCAGGGCCGTCCTCCTCGCGATGACCCCCTTCGCCCTCGTCAACGCCTGGACGGGCGCCGCCCTCCAGGCCTCCCTCCTCCAACTGGCGGTCGTCTTCCACATCGCCCTACGACGCCCCCTGAACTCCCTGTGGTGGACGGCTCTCCCCGTCGCGGACGCCGTCCTGCTCACCGTCCGCCACCCCCGGGGCAGCCCGGACCAGGACATCGTCCCGATGCTGATGTCCGTCCTGCTGGCCGCCGTCATCGGCATCACGGTCCGCACCCGCCGCAACTACACCGAGGCCCTGGAGGACCGCGCCCGCCGCCTGGAGATCGAACGCGACCAGCAGTCCCGCCTCGCCGCAGCCGCCGAACGCGCCCGCATCGCCCGCGAGATGCACGACATCATCGGCCACAACCTCTCCGTCATCACAGGCCTCGCGGACGGCGGCCGCTACGCCGCCGCCAAATCCCCGGAACGCGCCACGCAAGCCCTGGACGCCATAGCGACCACCAGCCGCCAGGCCCTCTCCGAACTCCGCCGCCTGCTGGACGTCCTACGCGAGGACGACGCCCCAGAAGCCACCCCGGAAGCCGCCCGCACCCCACAACCCACCCTCACCACCGACCTCACCCCCCTCCTCGAAGGCGTCCAGGCCGCCGGCCTCCTCGTCCGCACCACCATCCACGGCACCCCGATTCTTCTCCCCCCGGGCCGCCAACTCACCGTCTACCGCGTCATCCAGGAGTCCCTCACCAACACCCTCAAACACGCCGGCCCCCACGCAACCTCGGACATCACCATCTCCTACGACGACGTCGGCGCCGTCACCGTCACGGTCACCGACACCGGCCACGGCAGCCCCGCCCCGCTGAACGGCGGCCGCGGCCTGCCCGGAATGCGCGAACGAACCGCCCTCTACGGCGGCACACTTGAGGCCGGCCCACGCCCGCACCCCGAGCAGGGCTGGCGGGTCCACCTGCACCTACCGGAGGAAGCCCCGCAGTGACCACCGTCCTCATAGCCGACGACCAGCCCCTCCAGCGCTTCGGCTTCCGCATGCTGCTGGAGAGCCAGGACGACATGACAGTCCTGGCGGAGGCCACCAACGGCGCCGAGGCGGTCCGCCTGACAGCACGACTCCACCCCGACGTCGTCCTGATGGACATCCGCATGCCCGGCCTCGACGGCATCGAGGCCACCCGCCGCATCACAGCCGCCGGCGACCGCACCCGCGTCCTGATCCTCACCACGTTCGACCTCGACGAGTACGCCTACGCCGGCCTGCGCGCCGGAGCCTCCGGCTTCCTGGTCAAGGACGCCCAGCCCGAGGAACTCCTCTCCGGCATCCGTGCCGTCGCCACGGGAGACGCGGTGGTGGCCCCCAGCCTGACCCGCCGCCTCCTGGACGCCTACGTCCATCACCTCCCCGCCGACAACGCCCACCCCACCGTCCACCCGGACCCGGACCCACGCCTGGAGTCCCTCACCGACCGGGAACGCGAAATCCTCACGGTCATCGGCAAAGGCTGGACTAACACGGAAATCGCCTCGCGCCTGCACGTGGCGGAATCGACGGTGAAAACCCACGTCGGCCGAATCCTCGCAAAAACCGGCTCCCGGGACCGCATACAGGCGGTGATCCTCGCATACGAAACGGGACTGGTAGAGCCGTAAACGCAGAAAACCCCCGCACCTGATGGTGCGGGGGTCTCCCATAATATTTGTTCGGCGGTGTCCTACTCTCCCACAGGGTCCCCCCTGCAGTACCATCGGCGCTGTAAGGCTTAGCTTCCGGGTTCGGAATGTAACC